>JBGTCW010000327.1:0-5702 GCA_041748635.1 Ilumatobacteraceae bacterium
TGACGATCACCCGTCGCGAGGTTGTCGAACGTGAGCGAGACGGCCTCGAGCGGCGCGTCGAAGACACCGTCTGCGGCTGCCATCGGCTGCCAGTCCCCGCCGTCGACGGCCACCTCGGCGCCGACGATCACCGCCCCGCCTCGATCGGTGTCGTCGACCACCGCGGTCAGGGTGAGCGGCTGGCTCACCACCTCGCCCTCAGGCGAGATTGCGATGTCCCGGACTGCGGGGCCGAGCACGTCCCCTCGGTCGCGGACATAGACGTCGCGGATCCCACCTGTGTCCCCTGGCACGATCCCATCCGCCGCGGACCAGAACCCGGCGATCCGCCCGTCGTCGCTGATCGCAGGCGGCCCGAACGTCGCCGCGGAAACCGCACCGGAGGCGACCGGCGCGCCCGCGTCGGTCAGGCTCACCTCGACGGAGCCTCCACGAATAACGTCGTGGAGGTACAGCCGGTACGTGTCGTCTGCGATCTGGCTGTAGTAGGCCAGCATCGTGCCGTCGTCGCTGAAGCGGGCCGTCCCGTTGTTCCGGCCTGCGAAGCTGAGTCCCGTCTGCACGCCCGTCGTTCGGTCCACGATCCGGCGACCACCCTGCACTGCGTACGAGACGTAGCGGCCGTCGCCGCTGATCGCGGGTTCTCCGACCGACGCGTTGATCGTGGTCTGGATGACCCGCGTGACGTTCGCCACCCGATCGCGCACGAAGATCCGGCCGTAGGAGCCCGGATAGTTGTCGGGGTCCAGGTTCGTCGCCGTGGGCGCGGTGACGAACGCAACGTACCGGCCATCACGCGAGACCGATGGGTCACCGGTCCCCGTCGATGACGCCTCACCCGTCGCGGATCGGCTCACGAGCTCGGTCGTGCCGGTCTCCAAGTCGCGGATGTAGATCTGGACCGCGCCACCGGCCGGTGGGGAGGCAACCAGATCGGTCGCGGCGGACTGGAACACCACGAAACGACCGTCCGCGGAGATCTCGGCCCGTTCACTGCGGCCGTTGCCCGGCAGTCCGTCGAGGTTCGCGCTGACGAGGACCGTGGTTCCCGCCGTCCGATCGCGGACGAACACGTCCGCAGTGCCGTTCGTGTCCCCCGTGACGAGGTTGTTCGCGATCGATGAGAACGCGACCAGGGTGCCGTCGCGGGAGATGCTCGGCCACCCGCTGGTGGAGGTGCCGGACTGGCCGGCGTCGTTGCGGCTGATCAACTCCGTCGTCCCGGCATCGCGGTCACGGAGATAGACGTCGAAGACGCTCGTACCGCCCGGGACCAAGTTCGTCGAGCTCGACCCGAAGACGACGTACCGCCCGTCCCCGGAGACGTCGACGCCATGGCTGACGCCGTTGCCGGCGATTCCGCCGGTACTCACGCTGGCCCTCTCGGTGCCGGGGTCAGCAGCATCCTCGACTGCTCCCGCACCCAATGGTGGAACCAGCACGCAGACCACGCCGACGAGTGCGAGGACCGCCAGGAGCGATCGATGTCCGCCGCCCGCGCGACCGCTCACGCGCACGTCACGCTCAGCGCCACGAAGTCCTGGTTGTGCACCCCCACACACGTGAACCCGATCCCAGGCCCTCCTCCCTCTATACCCGTTGGACCGTCGAGGGTGGAGTCCGCGATCTTCGCGTTCGAGAACGAGTTGAACACCGAGTAGGTGGTGCCGGTGATGGCCGAGCCCCGAATCGTCGGCACCGAAGCGAAGTTGTACACGCCGAAGCTGGAGGTGCCGGTAGCGATGGCGGTCACATTGATCATCAGCGGGAACGAATTGTCGTTCCACACGCCGTGGTTGTTGGTGGCGCCGCCGGTGGTGGTTGCGGTGACATTGGTCATCGTCGGCGACGACAACTTGTTGTACACGCCGGAGTTGTTGCTGGCGCCTCCGGTGGCGCTGGCGGTGACGTGGAGGAGTGAGAACGTCTCGGTGACAAACTCCGTGGCCACCGCTGCCGACACGGGGCCTCCGCCGGTGTTGGTGACGGTGAGATAGCGGATCTCGGCGGTGGTCTCGAACGCCGTGACGAAACCGCCCGGAACGGTGTTGCTTCCGCAGTTGCAGGTGAGGGTGGTGACGCCTTGGCCGGAGCCCTCGACGTCGACAAAGCTCTTCATCGCTACCGGGGCGGTTTCGGTGTACGTGCCGGGTGCGATCTTGATCACGTACGGCTTGCCGGCAGAGTTGTCGGTGATCGATGCCATCGCCTGCGACAGCGACGTGAAGTCACCACCCGACTTCGCCACCCACACCACCTGTGCCAGGTCATACCCAGGACCGGTTGCGCCGGTGTCGCCCTTGGGTCCGGTCGCTCCGGCGGGTCCGGTCGCTCCGCCGCCGCCGGGGGTCATGTAGCCGACGACGTCGATCAGCATCTCCGTCGTCGGGCCTTGAACACCGTAGGCGTCGTAGGTGATGTCGATCTGCCCTGCATTCGCCCCAGCAGTCGGCAACCCGACCTGCACCGAGTTCGGCAGGACCGCACCGGCGTCGAAGTTCAACGACGACGTCGACGGCGCACCGGTCGCGTCACCGGGGCGGATCGCCACGAACCCCGCCGCTGCTGGTGCAACCACGGTCACGTTCAACAGCACGCCGGTCGCGCCAGGCGGGACTGCGGGGCCCGTCACCTGCAACTTCTGCGACACCGCGGACACGAACGGACCCGCCAAACCCACATCGGTACGCGTATCCAGAATGCGCACCGGGTCGATCGTGATCACCGACGACGCCGGACTCGACGCCGCCTGCGCGACGAAGATGCCCCCGCCACCAACGGCGACCGCAACTGCGGCACCGATCGCTGCCCAACGCGACCTCCACAACCCCCGACGACCCTCTGAACTACGGCGCACGACCTGACCTCCGTCCCGGGCGGTCCACGAACGGACCGCGCCAGCACACCGTAGAAACGACCGTGAAAGTTTCGTGAAAGTGGCGCCAACCCCGATCCGCCCGGTCCCCTCGAACAACCCTGTGACACCCCCTGCGTACAGTTGTTCGTATGGATCTGGGGGCGTTGTGCGACACCATCGGGCGGGACGACCGCACCGTCGACGACGTCGCCAGTGAGTTGTTCGACGCCACCGACGCTGAACTCGACGAACGGGTCCGGGCGTTGGAGTCGCTGCGACGACGCGTCGAGGCCGAGATCGCGTTGACGCTGGCCGCCGTCGAGCAGCGACGCCTGTACCTCGCCGACGGGCACCGCTCGATGAAGAGCTACCTACGCGCCACATGCAACTCGTCGAACCCCGACATCGCCGCCCAACGCCGCCTCGCCAAAGCCGCCGACGCAGTCCCCGGCCTCGCCGACGCACTCCACACCGGACGCATCGGCGTCGCCCAAGCCGCCGCCATCCCCCCCGAACACCCCAACCCCCCACACCGCAACCCGCGAGTCCGCGACCGCCTCGCCGACTTCGCCCCAATACTCCTCGACCTCGCGGAGCGGTACTGCTACGACGACTTCGTCATCGCCCTGGCCCGCTTCGAGACGCTCGCCGACACCGACGGCGCCCACCGCACCCGCGTCGAACACATCACCAACCGCAACGTCCACGTCACCACCGTCGGCGGCCAACTCCACCTCGACGCCAACGGCGGCGACCCACTCGTCAACTGCGAACTCGAAGCCATCTTCCGCCGGTTCTGTGAACACCAGTTCCGCATCGACGCCGCCGCCCGCCGCGCCGAACATGGCAACGACGCATCGGGCAAGCCGCTCGCGCGCACCGCACGCCAACGCAGCTACGACGCCTTCGTCGACATGATGCGACGCGCGAACACCCACCTCGACACCGAGACCGGCGCACCCGCAGCACCCAACCCGCTCGTCAACGTCCTGTGCGACGAGCGCACCATGGCGCTCGTGCTCGCCGACGCCGGCCTCGCACCCACCACCAACTTGTCCGGTGACCCGATCGATCCGTTCACCGGACTGCCCGCGCACACCACCGCAGACCTGCTCGCCGACCTCGTCGGCGACCCCGACACATTCGCCCGCATGCGCTGCGAAACCACCAACGGCACACCACTGCACCCCCACGACGTCCTCCGCGCCGCACTCGCCGGCCACATCCGCCGAGTCGTCATCGACACCCAAAACGTCGTGATCGACATGGGCCGCAAAACCCGCCTCTTCACCGGACCCGCCCGAGAGGCGGCCAAACTCCTCGTACGGCGCTGCGACCACGCCGGATGCAATCTCCCCGAGGATTTCTGCGAAGTCGACCACATCACCGAATGGGCCGACCTCGGACGCACCGACCAGATCAACGCCGGAGTCCAGTGCGGCCACGACAACCGCGAGAAACACCGCCGCAAGACCACCACCCGCCGAGACGTTCACGGCCAGCGCCACACCATCCGAGCCGACGGCACCATCATCCTGCCCGTCGGCGCCCGACCACCAACCTTCCCCGACGACAACCCCGATGACGAGAACATCGACGCCGACGCAGCCGACATCCTCGATGACCCGATCCAGATCGCCCATGAGGTCCGGCTCGCCCGAGCGCGGGTCCGGGCGCTGCGCCGGGCCAGCTGAGTCCCAGCGCTCGACGATGTCGTGCCATGCTCAGTCATGGCCTCAGCACGCAAGCCCCAGTGGACCGAAGGTGACATCGGCGACCAGACGGGCCGCATCGTCCTGATCACCGGCGCCAACAGTGGCATCGGCTACGAGGCCGCCCGGGCGCTGGCGCAACACGGCGCCCACGTCGTGCTCGGGTGCCGCACGCGTTCGAAGGCCGACGATGCCGTTGCCCGCATCGACGCAACGAATCCGTTGGGTTCGACGGAGATCCTCGAGATGGACCTCGCCGATCTCGACTCCGTTGCGGACGCCGCTTCTCGCTTCGCGACCAGCCACGACCGCCTCGACGTGCTCGTCAACAACGCCGGGCTGATGGCGACTCCCGAACAACGCACGGCCCAAGGCTTCGAGATGCAGTTCGGGGTGAATCACCTCGGTCACTTCGCGTTCACCGGCCATCTGCTCGAGCTGCTGATGGCGAGCGGCCCGGCGAGGGTCGTGTCGATATCGAGCCAAGGGCACCGGCCCGGCAGGATCAACTTCGACGACATCAACAGCGAGCAGAAGTACTCGGCGTGGCCCGCCTACTTCCGGAGCAAGCTGGCGAACCTGCTGTTCATCCGTGAACTCCAACGGCGGCTGGCGCTGGCGGAGTCCGAGGTGACCGCCGTCGCCGCCCATCCCGGCCTGTCGAGCACCAACCTCGGCCACGAGAGCAGCGGTGTGCTCAGTTCGATGATGCGGTGGACCCGCCCGATGTTCGAACGATTCGTCAGCCAGAGCGCCGCGATGGGTGCCCTCCCGACCCTGCGCGCCGCCGTCGACCCAGCCGTCGAAGGAGGCGACTACTTCGGACCCGACGGCTTCGGAGAGCAACGCGGCCACCCCGTGAAGGTCGATTCCAGCACCCGGGCCAACGACGACGCTGCCGCGAGCCGCCTCTGGGACCTGTCGGAACAGCTCACCTCGGTGACCTACCCCATCTGACAGGTAACGCCGGTGCCTGGCACCGGCGTTACCTGAGCCGTCGGTAGGGTCCGTGGTCGACATGACCGCGCAGGAGATCCAGCCGGGGCGCATCGGTCGACCGCCGAAGGTCGATGCCGCCGGCACGCCGACCCGTGACCGCCTGCTGCGCGCTGCGGTCGATGCCTGCGTCGAGT
>JBGTCW010000328.1:0-2217 GCA_041748635.1 Ilumatobacteraceae bacterium
ACGGTCCTGGGGCTCGAGCTTGATGATGCGCACTCGCCCGAAGTTCGCTCCGACCGCGTCGACGTAGTCACGGATCGTCGGGGTCATCTCGGCGTTCGAGGTCCACAGGGCGTCCTTGTCGGTCTTGCCCTTGTCCCAGAATCCGCGGCAGTCGAGCTCGCCGTCCGCCGACGCCAACGGCGCGAAGTTGGTGTCCCCGCCCGACTTCCAGTCCATGTACTCGAGGTCGAGAAACTCCGATTCGGGGATCTCGACGGGCAGGTCGCGAAGAACCACGAACCCGGTGTCGTCGAGCACGTCGAGGCGACGGTGCGGCGTGTCGAGCGGGATCGCCACGCTCCAGTGGTCGGGGGTCGGCCAGAAACTCATGGAGACAAGTCTACGAACCGGCCGGAGAACGACCAGGGCACTGCGACCCTTGTCCGGATCGGGAGCACGGACGGTTCACGGTTCGCTCGTGTCGGAGGTCCGACTGTCATCGACGACGAGGAGGCCCTCGGGGATCTCGAGCGATTGGCCTGCCTCGATGTCATCGGCGCTCGACAGACCGTTGCGTTCGACGATCGCTGCGACCGTCACACTGAACCGCTCGGCGATTCGGAACAACGTGTCACCCGGCTGCACGACGTACAGGAGGTCGGCCGGCGCGACCGTCGTGGTCGTCGTCGTGGTGGTCGGCACGGTGGTCTGGATCGGTGGCAAGCGCTCCTGCGACGCCGGATCAGTGGTGCCGCACGCGGCCACACCCACGACGGCGGCCACCGCCACGACGGCGGAGACGACGGCACGATCCGGGCGGCTCATGGCGAGCGATGCTACGTGCCGGAGGACGCGCCGGACGACGTACCCTCAGATGTCGTGACGGACACCCCTGCTTCGATCGTGACCGAGCGATCGTTCGGCGACCCGTCGGCCGAGCTCGACTTCCCGGATGCGATGCATCCTGCCCGCGAGTATCACCTCAACGCCAACGGGCTCCAGATCGCCGTCCACGAGTGGGGTGAGGCCGACGCACCGCCGCTCCTGCTCGTGCACGGCGGCTTCGATTTCGCACGGACCTACGACGTGTTCGCGCCCAAGCTGGCCGCTGGCGGGTGGCGAGTCGTCGCCTGGGATCAGCGAGGACACGGCGACAGCGAGCATCCCGAGCTGTACTCGTGGGACGCCGACATGCGTGACGCGCTGGCCGTGTTCGACCACGTCAGCCCTGGTCGTGCCCTGCCGATCGTCGGGCACTCCAAGGGCGGTGCGCTGATGACGCAGCTCGCCGACGCCCAACCGTTCCGCTTCACCCACCTGGTCAACATGGACGGCATCCCGTACAACCGCCGCATTCCCGACGTCGCCGAGCACGAACGCACCAAGATGGTCGCTGCCGAGATTGCAGGCTGGCTCGATCATCGCCGTTCGACTGCGACCGCTCAACGCAAGCCCGGCACGATCGAGGAGCTGGCCGCACGTCGCGGGCGGATGAATCCCCGACTCGATCCCCAGTGGCTCGAACGGCTCGTCACCACGGGCGGATTCGAGTCGGCGGACGGGTGGCGCTGGAAGATCGACCCCTCGATGCGCTTCGGTGGCTTCGGTCCGTGGCGTCCGGAATGGACGCTGATGCGTCTACCCGGCTTGCCGATGCCGTTCCTCGGGATTCTCGGACGCGAGATGGAGGAGATGGGCTGGGGAACCCCGCCGGAGAAGGTGCTGCCGTACATGCCACTCGACGGCCGCTGCGAAATCCTCGACGGCGTCGGGCACTTCGTGCACATCGAGGAACCGGACTTCGTGGCGAGGATCGTGCTCGACTTCATCGGCGATCCGAGCGCCACCCAGACGGGATCGGTGTCGTGAGCCGAGCGACGATCAGCATGCTCCGCCACGGAAAGGTCGAGCTCGCGCTGCACCAACTGCGCACTGCGCTCGCGGGCGGCGGACGACCGTTGCTCATCCTGCACGGTCTCGGCGAGGCAGCGCCGCGCTCCGTGCCGAGATGGGCCGACACCTGGCCCGGTCCGATCGCTGCGCTGGACTTCACCGGTCATGGCGCGTCCACCATCCCTCGTGGTGGTGGATACACCGCCGAACTCCTGCTCGGTGACGCCGACGCAGCGCTGGGAGCGCTGACCGAGGGCAACTCGGACCGGGCGATCACGATCGTCGGTCGCGGCCTCGGCGCGTACATCGCCCTGCAGCTCGCGGGTGGACGCGCCGCCCAGGTCC
>JBGTCW010000329.1:0-6336 GCA_041748635.1 Ilumatobacteraceae bacterium
ACGCCGCCGACATCCCGGAGGCTGACCTCGCAGTGCTGATCGGTGCGCGGGGCGACACCCGGTCGGTGCCGCCGTTCCTGGTTGCGGTCGACGGGGTGACCGACCCCGGCAACCTCGGTGCGATCATCCGCAGCGCTGACGGTGCGGGCGTCACCGGGGTGCTCCTGCCGCGCCACCGGTCGGTTCACGTGACCCCGACGGTTGCCAAGTCGTCCGCGGGCGCCGTCGAGTACGTGCCGATCGCCCTCGTCCCCGGGCTTCCCGCAACACTGAAGCAGCTGTCGGAACACGGCATCTGGATCGTCGGGCTCGACGATGGTGCGGATCGCTCGCTCCACGAGATCGGTTCATTGGCGACCGAACCCATCTGTGTCGTGCTCGGTGCGGAAGGTGCCGGACTCTCACGGTTGGTGCGCGAGCGCTGCGACTCGATCGTGAGCATTCCGATGGCAGGGCGAATCAGTTCACTGAATGTCTCAACGGCGGCCGCAATCACTTTGTACGAGGTCTCGCGGTTGCGCGGGGTCATGGCGTAGGTTGGGCGACGTGGGCGACGGGAGTGGGACCTCCGCAATCGAACATTTATTGCTCGACCCTGACTCCGCCACGCACACGTTCGGGAGGCGGGCCTTCCTCGCCGGCACCGCCGGGGCCTTGGTCGGCGCCACGCTGTTGTCCGAGTCCGTCCACGCGGTCGAGCCCGGGGCGAGCTTCTTCGAGGTGGTCGAGCAGCGCCGACTCTGCGACACGCGTAGTCGCCCCGGCGCTCCGTACGGCTACGGCTACTCGCTCGTCGGCGACACCCGAATTCGAGTGGGGATCACGGATCAGCCCGGCGTGCCGACCGACGCAGTCGCCGCCGTGCTCAGCGTCACCGCTGTCAGCAAGGGTGCCGGCGCCAACTTCGTCACGGTCTTCCCCGCCGGCACGCCGCTGCCGGACGTGTCGAGCCTCAACATGTCGCCCTTCGACGGGGCGGTGGCCAACCTGGTCACGATCAAGCTCGGCGCTGGCGCCGTCGATCTGTACGCCTACGTGCCGTGCGATCTGATCGTCGACGTGATCGGTGTCTACCGACCGACCACCGCGCCAGTCGCAGCCGGTCGTCTGGTGGCGTTCCCGTCAGCGGTACGGGCGCTCGACACCCGGTCGGGTGCCCAGCCGGGCGTCGGGTCGATCTCGCGTGTGAACCTCAACGGGCTCGTACCCGCCGATGCCACGGCCGTGGTGGGCACGCTGACGGCCGTGACGGCTGGGGTTCCCGGCTTCGTCACTGCGTTCCCTCGCGGCAACTCCGTGCCGGACACGTCGAATCTGAATGTCGGCGCTGGCGAGACCAGGGCGGTCGGTGTGATCACGCGCCTCGGATCGGCCGACGGCGCGGTCGGCGTCGACCTGTACAACTTCTGCGGCGCGCACCTGCTGTTCGACGTCGTCGGGTACATGACCGGGCCCGGAGCCGTGAGCTCGTCGACCGGGTTGTTCGTACCGATCACACCGGTCCGAATGATGGACACACGCCGAGAGAAGATGCGGTCGTGGCACGGCGGCACGAAGCAGTTCTCGCTGCCCGCTCCGATCAACACCCGGGCGCAGGCGATCGCCATGAATCTCACGGTGAGCGCCACCGTCGACGCCGGGTTCTTCACGGTATACGCAGCGCAGACGCCGCGACGTGAGGTGTCGAACCTCAACGTGACCGGGTCGGGTCAGACCGTCGCCAACCACGCCATCACCCGCATCAGCACTGCCGGTGTGGCGTGTTATTCGTACGGCGCTGCACACATCATCTGCGACGTCATGGGGTGGTACACCGGGCGACCGGAGACGATCACGTTCGGCCCGCCGATCAACCCACCGCCTCCGGGAGGGCCGATCCCGTGGTTCGTCCAGATCCCCCGCATGGGACTCTTCCACACCGTCCTCGACGGCGACGCCAACCGAACAGTCAATTCGGGCAACACCTGGCACTGGACCGGAACCGGGTTGGTCGGCCAGGGCGGCAATTGCGTGCTGTTCGGACATCGCACCGAGGCGGGTGGCCCCTACCGCAATCAGCACTTCCTGAGGGGTGGTGACGAGCTGTACATCTACACCTCGGACCAGCGGCGCTACACCTACCGCATGGTGGCTGAGTACATCACGAGCAAGTTCACGAGCGACATCCTGGCGGCGACTCGTCGCGTCGGTGGCGAAACGGTGTCGGTCGTGTCGTGTTCGCGGACCAACCGGCTGCCGACCAGCCTCGAGTATCGACTGATCACCACCTTCGCGTTGGAGCGCTGGGAAGACCTCGGCTGACGCTCAGTGGCCGACCGTGTGGCGGCAGCCCACGACGGGGACGCCGAGCGGGAGGCCCGGCACCGTGCCGCGCGGGGTGTGGAACATCCACAACGACAGGGCTCCGTATGCGGCCCAATCACCGTCGTCGACTCGCAGCGACGCGAACTCGTACCCGGAGCTGACGTCGGCCCCACTGCCCGCGCTGACGCGGACGAGCTCGAGCTTGATCGGCGTGGCGCCGGGAAGTCCGAGTTCGACCAGGCCCAAGGTCGGTACGGTCCCGCCCGGCAATCGCACGCCGGCCCCGCCGACCGAGATGTCGACCAGCTCGCCGCTGACACCGTCGACGGTCACCGGAGCGCTGATGGCGACTCGGTGGGCGTTGCGTCGCGACGTGGCGAACTCCGCCGCCCGGATGCGCAGGGTTCCCATGACGAGGACACCGCCTGCCATCAACAACCAGACTCCGGATGCCGTCGTGGATGCCGGGTCTCCCGACCACGGGACGATCCCGATCAACCCGGCGATCGCGTAGGAGAGGACCACGGTGACCGTGGCCAACATCACCCACAACACCCTCGGGGCTCGCCCCCGCAGGCGTTCGTCGGACGCTCCCTTGGGGGTGACCTCGAACTCCAGTGTCTTGCGCGTGACGAGCCACCACACACACGCGAGGCCGACCGGAACGCGGAACACCCGAAGTGCGAATGCCGACGACCATCGGATGTGGCCGCGCATCAGACGCTTGGAACCCCACAACCGAGTTGCGAACATCGCGAGGAAGGCTGCCGCGAACAACAGCGGTGGCGCTGTGGAGGTGCGGGCGCCCGACATGAGCACGGCGATCGGGATCGCGAACACGGCCAGCGTCGCCATCCCTTCGAGCCACCACAGGGTGCCGCTCAGATACTCGTAGAAGTTCCGCCATGTCATCCATCGCTTGGCGGCCCACAGGCGTTCGTGGACCAGAATCTGCATCGCGCCCATTCCCCAGCGTCGGCGTTGCAGCAGGTACTGGTCGGGTGTCGCCGGTGCCAGACCGACCGCAAGCGTCTGGTGGTGGTAGACGGTGCGCCATCCGAGACGCTGCAGCTTGATCGTCGTGTGCATGTCTTCGGTGATCGTCTCGGTGGCGACGCCCCCGACGTCTTTGAGCGCGGAGACCCGCAACAGCGAGGTCGACCCGCACCAGAAGGGCCCCACGCCCGATGCCTGACGAGAGGGCATGAGCACGTTGAAGAACAACCCCTGTTCGCCGCTGAAGCCGTCGTCGTCGAAGGCGCCTGCGTTGAAGAACGCCTGCGGGCCCTGCACCAGCGCGACCTGGTCGTCGTCGAACCATCCCAGGGTGGCGGTCAGGAACGTCGGCAGCGGGACGTGGTCGCAGTCGACCACGGCGATCACGTCGCCTGCGTCCTCGGCCTCGAGCAGGTCGAGGGCGTGGTTCATGTTGCCGGCCTTGGCGTGGTCGTGCACCGGTCGCGAGACGTAGCGAGCACCGAGCTCGGCGCAGAGCTCAGCGACCCATGGGCGGTCGCCGTCGTCGAGCACCCAGGTGGCGTGAGCCGGCTCGAGGTTGCAGGCCGCGGCGATCGTCGGTGCGATCACCTCGATCGGTTCGTTGTAGGTCGGGATCATCAACACGACCCGCCGATCGCTGTGACCATCGATCGGGGGCGGAGCGACGGTGTCGATGTTCCACAGCACGACGGTCTTGACGACAAGCCCGATCACCGGCACCGCCTCGAACGCGATCAGGAGCCAGGCAATCGTGCGGTCGGATCCGCCAGCAGGCAGCGTCGAACTGATTCGCCACGTGAGGTAGAAGATCACGGCGGCCACCGAGGCGATACCGCCGAGATGCGCCATGAGCCTCGACCGTGAGCTCTCCCTGGCTGGCGGGCCGAGCTGGTTCGTCCAGTCGGCGAGCGGGAGTGAGGTTGGTGCTTCACGCGTCTGACCCGTCGGCTCTGGCACGTCGGTCGTCCGCGGCGGTTCAATGGTGAGCACAACATGTCATCGGCATGCTGCGGGAGCGGGTTGAGGTATCTGCCACGGGCCGGGCGGAATCTCTCGTGTGTTCTCCCGCCGCGGCAGGGTCGACGGGATCACGGCGTCAGACCTCGCGATGTGATTGGCTACGGGGCCGGTGGGCGCAAAAACGACGGACAGAACTGTCAGGCAGCAGCTCGGGGAATCCCGACAGGCGATGTCGGCGGTGTTCTCGAACCCGGCCTTGCGCAAGTTGCAGCTGGCACTCGGTGGGTCGACCATCGGCGACTGGGCATACGCCACTGCGCTGGCCGTCTTCATCTTCGAGACCGACGGCGCAGTCGTGCTCGGCATCGTCAGCGTGATCCGCTACTCAGCGGTCGCCGTCATCGGGCCGTTCACGGCTGCCCTTGCGGACAAGTTCGACCGTCGCAAGGTGATGATCTGGTCCGAATCGCTACGCGGCATCCTGATGCTCGTCGGCGCCGTGGTCATCATGACGGACGGCGCGCCGATGGTCATCTACGGCCTCGCCGTCGTGACGTCGATCGCAGCCACACCGTTCCGACCGGCGCAGGCCGCCTTGCTCCCGAGCCTGTCACGCAGTCCCGACGAGCTCACCGCAGCCAACGTCGCCTCCAGCACCATCGAGAGTGTCTCGTCGTTCATCGGGCCTGCGATCGGCGCGGCCCTGATCGCTTGGGTCGGAGTTGAGGCCGCCTACCTCGCCAACGCGCTGTCGACGGTGTGGCTGGCGGTACTGGTGGCCTCTATCCGCCCAATCGCTCGGGACGAGGACCCTGCGGCCGAGTCGTCGGACGAGGGCGAGGACGAGGAGGAGGGCGAACATCGCACGGCGCTCCAGGAGGCGCTCGCCGGCTTCACTACGATCTTCGGGTCGCGTGATCTCCGGCTCGTGATGGGTCTCTACACCGTTCAGACGATCGTTGCTGGCGCAACCGCGATCTTCTCCATCGTGATCGTCGTCGAGTTGCTCGACACCGCGGCGGCCGGCGTGGGCATCCTCGACGCCGTTCTCGGCGTGGGCGGGATCCTTGGCGCGGTGCTCGCCCTCGTGCTGGCCCAGCGTGGCCGACTCGCCCAGGACTTCGGCGTCGGGGTGATCCTGTGGGGCGCACCACTGTTGCTGGTTGTGGCCTCGCCGGAGTGGGCGCCGACGCTGCTGGCGATGTTCCTCATCGGCGTGGGCAACTCGATCGTCGACATCAATGCCATCACGATCATCCAACGCGTGACCCCCGACGAGACGATGGGCCGCGTTTTCGGTGCGCTCGACAGCGCCGTCGTCGGCGGCATGGCGGTCGGTGCCATCGCCACGCCGTTCTCCATCGAGGCGATCGGCGTCCGCCCGACCCTCGCCGTCATCGCCGCACTCACCGTGGTGGCGACCGCCGCGGGATGGGCCGGACTGCAACGCATCGACCGGCAGTTCCTGCCGCCGCGCCTCGTGCCGCTGCTGCGCCAGGTGTCGTTCTTCGCCGTGCTCCCCGAGGCCGTCGTCGAGCGCCTCGCCCGGGAAGCCGTCGAGGTCACTACGCCCGCCGGGAGCATCGTCATCGAGGCGGGTCAGGTCGGGGACCGCTACTACGTGATCGAGACCGGCGAGGCGGATGTCGCTGGCACCGTGCTCGGACCCGGCGATGGTTTCGGCGAGATCGCCCTGTTGCGCGACGTGCCGCGGACGGCCACCGTCACCGCCCGCACCGACCTCGTGCTCCAGGCGGTCACCCGCGACGACTTCCTCGCCGCCGTGACAGGCCACGGCGACGCTGCCGCCGAGGCGGAGGCGGTCGCCACCGCCCGCCTCACGCAGCTGCGCTCACTCTGAACTGCGGCGTCGCAGGTGAACCAATCCCCATGGGTTTTGTCGAGGGGAGTCCTCTACCATTTACCGACGCCCCGCCGGGTTAGCTCAGTTGGTAGAGCACTTGATTTGTAATCATGAGGTCACCGGTTCGATCCCGGTACCCGGCTCCAGTGAAAGACCAGCTCAGAGGCCATTTCGGCTCTGAGCTGTGTCACCCGAATCGGCTCCGTGCC
>JBGTCW010000330.1:0-4773 GCA_041748635.1 Ilumatobacteraceae bacterium
GGTCGATCACGTCGTCGGGCACGGGTGTTCCGATGAACTGGGTCGTGATCCACTGCAATGGTCGGCCACTCGCACGTTCCGCCGCCTCGATCGACGCGGCGATGCCGGAGCCGCCATAGAGGAAGCCGAACGGCGTACACAATGCCCGGCGGGCGACCATCCGGTAGTGGAGCGGATCGTCGGTCGGTTGCAGGTCGAGAAGATCGAACGTGGGCACGCGGAGAAGATTCCAGACCTGCACCTCGGCCAGCAACTCGAGGCGCGGCAGGGCGAAATTCCGAACGGTCAAGAGACTTTTCGCACTGCGGTGATCCGAACCTCGGCGGCGCACGAACCACCTGCGATACATCCGACCAACCCAAGGAGCTTCACCATGAACAAGCGCATCCGGATTGCCATCGCCGCCGCCACGATCGTCGGCGGGTTCACCATGACCCAGGCAGGCTCGGCCTCGGCCCTTCACTGTGTCAAAGGCGACTCGCCCGGCTTCTCCTACTTCGGCCAGGACGGCCGTGAGGACGGCGAGCCTCGTGGCGCAAGCGCATGCATAGTGGCCACCGGCAGCCCGTCCGAGCGCGCCCCCGGCCAGAAGCCCTGACATTCAGTAGTCCTCGTTACCCCTGACCACGTGTGCGGTCGGTTCGGGTGGGCCGGCCCACCGGAACCCTCACGCCAACGTGGTCAGGGGGCGGGGCGTTGGCGGTGGCCGAGGCGGTCGGCGCCGGCGTCCATGCCGGGCAGCTGTGGTTCGTAGCGCCCGGCGTGCGTCGACACGAACTCACCCACGAGCGCCTCGACCTCAGCCCACGACGTCGCACGTGGCCCGTCGAGTGACCGGTTGTACGGCTGGTCGAACACGATCGTGGTGTTGCCGAGTGCTCGCAGTTGCTCGACGTTGTGTGGCGCGTCGTCGATGTAGGCGTCGGCGTCGGCCTCTGGCTTGGCGCCGAGGAAGCACAGGTCGCGGTACGGGATGCTGTTCGCATCGAGCCACGCCGCGGTGTCGCCGACCGCCTTCTCGTGACCCCAGTTCACGTACAGGCGGTGCGTGATGATCCTGATCCACACGCCAGCGTCCGACAGCCGCCACAGCGCGTCCGCAGCGCCGTCGATCACGTCCATGGTGCGGAACATGTCGTGCTCCATCACGGCGATCCGGTGCAGGTCGGAGTATTCACCAGGTGCGAGACCCCATTCGCCGAAGTCCCACGAACGCTCCAGCGGAAGACTCTCGGGATCGACGCCGCGGATCTCGGCCAGGATGTCCCGGAACCGGCGGGTGTGATCGGCGACGACCCCGTCGAGATCGACGCCGAGCGTGAACGAGTCGCTCATCGATCCACCGCACAGGTCGTCATCACCACCCCAGCCTGCCAGAGTGTTCGGTCATGGCGGGCAGATCGGGTCGACCGAAGCTGCGACTTGGCATCGATCTCGACGGCGTCGTCGCCGACTTCAACGCCGGGTGGATCTCGCGCTACAACGGCGACTTCGGCACAACGCTCCTGCCGGAGCACGTCGACATCTGGAATGCTCCGACGCTCTTGACCCACTTCGTGGACATGGGTGAGTTCTGGGCCTGGGCGACGACGAGCGGCGACGGAGCGAGCATCTTTCGCATCCTCGAGCCGTATCACGGAGCGATCGAGGCACTCGAGCGGTTGGCGAGACGCCACCGGGTCGTCATCGTCACGACCAAGCCCCATTTCGCGGTGCACGACACCTTCGAGTGGCTCGCTCAACATCGGGTTCCCACCACCGAGGTACACATCGTCGACGACAAGACCACAGTCGACTGCGACGTCTACCTCGACGACGCCGACCACAACCTCACCGCGCTCCGGGCAGCCCGGCCCGATGCCACGATCTGCCGCTACGTGCGGCCGTGGAACCAGCCGCACGAGGGTGTCGTCGACGTGGACGACTGGGGCGCGTTCGAGGCCATGGTCGAACACACCGTGGAAGATCGACGGTCCGCACGATGACACCGGGGTGATTCGGTGAACGCAGGGTGAACGGACGGCGCGCCCCGTTCTTCGACGTCGCCACGTCGGCTACCGTCGCTGTTCGTTCGTCGACCACGTCGACGTTCGTCCGCCATCCACAAGGAGAAATCCCATGAGATCCCGCAAACTCATTGCCGCGTGCGCAGCACTCGGTCTCGTCGCCGCCGCGTGCGGAAGCGACGATGACAGCAGCTCGACTGCTACCGACGCCCCGACCGCCACCGATGCGCCGGAGAGCACCGATGACATGACCGCGGTCCCTGAGGACTGGCCCTCGGAGCTCGTGTTCACCCTCACGCCATCGCAGGAGACCGGTGGACTGATCGAGACGGCCGAGCCGTTGGCCGACCTGCTCGCCGCCGAGCTCGGTGTCGACGTGACACCGCTGGTGCCGACCGACTACGCCGGTGTGATCGTCGCCCTCGGGTCGGGCCAGGCCCAGATCGCCGGCGGTCTCGGCCCCCGCCAGATGGTCCAGGCCGAGGAGCAGGCCGAAGCCCAACTCATCCTGCAGTCCGAGCGCTTCGGATCGCTGCGCTACGTCACCCAGTGGTTCACCAACGACCCCGACACCTACTGCGACGACGAGCCGGTCGCCGACGAGGACGGCTACCTGTTCTGCAACGGCGTGCTCGACGCCGAGAGCGCCGACGACGGACCGATCGGCGCCGACAAGCTGTCGCTGCTCGAGGGGCAGACCGTGTCGTTCGTCGAGCAGGGTTCGACCTCCGGATATGCGATCCCGGCGCTCCAGTTGAGCGAGGCCGGCATCGACCCGATCGACGGGATCGACGGGCTCTTCGCCGGCGGTCACGACAGCTCGGTCCAGGCGGTCTACGACGGCGACGCTGTCGTCGGCGTGTCGTACAACGATGCACGTGCGGACATCGTCGAGACCTCGCCCGACGTGGGCGAGCGGGTCGTCGTGTTCGGCTGGTCGGGCCCGATCCCGAACGACGGGTTCGCCGTCGCCGGCGACCTGCCCGCCTCGCTCATCGAGGCGATCACCGCTGCCTTCGTCGCCATCTCCGGCACCGAGGAGGGAGCGGCGCTCCTGTCGGAGCTCTACAACATCGACGCGCTCGTGCCGGTCACGTCGAGCGACTTCGACGTGATCCGCGACCTCGAGGCCCAACTCGGCGACCTCCTCGAGTGACCACCCGCTGCCGGCGTGCAGGTCGTACCACCACGACCTGCACGCCGGTCGGCGCGTCCACGAGCGGATGTCGATGAGAGGATGACGACATGATCCGATTCGAGCAGGCATCGGTCACCTATCCCGGCGGGGTCGTGGCGATGAAGGACCTCGATCTCACGATCGAGCCCGGGGAGTTCGTCGTGATCGTCGGCCTGTCCGGTGCCGGCAAGTCGACGCTGATCCGGGCGATCAACGGGCTCGTCCCGTTGACCTCCGGCAACCTCGAGGTCAACGGGGTGCAGGTGCCCGACCTCAACCGGCGTGAGCTGCGCGACCTGCGTGCCGACATCGGCATGATCTTCCAGGGCTTCAACCTGGTCGATCGCACGACCGTGTTGCGCAACGTGTTGATGGGCCGCCTCCACGAGGCTCCCATGTGGCGGACCCTGCTCGCCCGCTACACCCAGTCCGACATCGACATCGCCGCCCGCGCCCTCGCCCGCGTCGAGATCATCGAGAAGGCGTGGGTGCGAGCGAGCGATCTCTCGGGCGGTCAGCGCCAGCGTGTCGGCATCGCCCGCGCGCTCGCCCAGGAACCGTCGATCCTGCTCGCCGACGAACCGGTCGCGTCGCTCGACCCGCCGACGAGCCACGTCGTGATGAGGTATCTCCAGCAGATCGGACGCGATCTCGGCATCACCGTGATCGTCAACCTCCACTTCCTCGACCTCGCCACCGCCTACGCCGACCGGATCATCGGGTTGCGCAACGGTGAGCTGGTCTTCGACGGTCCGGGCAGCGAGTGCGACGCCCAGGTGTTCGAGGACATCTACGGCCGCAGCCTCACGGCCGACGACACGATGACCAAGCGCGCCGCATTGTGAGCGCCTCGGGCGCGACCGATTCCGGCGTTGCGACCTCCGAGCGGCCGGCACCAGCGCTTCCGCCGAGGCCCACACGGTCGTGGTTTGCTATCGGCAGCGCGATCGGTGCGCTGGTGATGACCGTCATCACGGCGCGTGCGGTCGGATTCTCGTTCGGCGACATCTGGTCGAACCTCACTCGCCCGAATCCAGTCATCGAAGGGGCCCTCAACCCCGACTGGAGTCAGATCTGGTCCGAGCGGTCGCGGTCGGCCTTCCTCGAGACACTGCAGCTCGCCGTGCTCGGCACGGTCGTCGGCGCAACGCTCGCCCTACCGCTGGCGCTCTGGACGACGAAGTTCGGGAACCCCAACTTCTTCCTGCGCACCCTCGTGCGCAGCTTCAACAACGTCATCCGTTCCATCCCCGACCTGCTCTGGGCGCTGATCTTCGTCACCGCGGTCGGCATCGGTGCGCTCAGCGGCTTCCTCGCGCTCGTGTTCTTCTCGCTCGCGGTGACCACGAAGCTCACCTCCGACACCCTCGACGGCATCGACATGGGACCGGTGGAAGCCGCCGATGCGAGCGGGGCGAGCATCAACCAGATGTTACGGACCGCCGTGGTCCCGCAGATCCTGCCGTCGTACGCGTCGTTCGTGCTCTACAACTTCGAGCTCAACCTGCGCGCCTCGGCGGTCCTCGGCTTCGTGGGCGCCGGCGGCATCGGTGCTCGCATCGAGTTCTTCCGCGGCCGCGGTCAGTGGGA
>JBGTCW010000331.1:0-2761 GCA_041748635.1 Ilumatobacteraceae bacterium
CGCTCGCGGGCGCCACCGCGATCGGCGAACTCCGCTACGGCGACACGCTCGCGACGCGGAGCTTCTTCACGCTCGTGCTCGACCGAGCGATCGAGTCCGCCTGCGTCATCGACGGCCGTCGCCTCCACGGCGCGCACGGCAACGCTGGTTCGATTGCCCACCTCGTCGTCGAGCCCGGCGGCCAGCGCTGCGCCTGCGGAGCGACCGGGTGCCTCGCTGGCTTCGCGTCGGGGTCCGCCCTCGAGCTCGAGATGAATCGACCGCTCCGACGGGCGACACCGTCGATCATCGAACGTACCGGCATCATGGTCGGGCGGGCGATCGCATCGACGGCCGCTGCGTTCGACGTCTCGACGTTCCTGCTGTCCGGCTCGGTCGTGGACACGTTCGGCGACCCGATGCTGGATGCCATGCGTCGAGAACTCGGACTCCGGCTTCGTCTGGCGCACCTCGCCGAACTGCAGGTGATCGAGCCGTCGGGTTTCGTGCAGCCACTGGCAAGTGCCGCTGCGTTGGCGTTCGAGCAGTGGCCGTCGTCGACAGGCGACGAGTAACCTCGCCCGTATGGATCCGACCTACTCCCCAGACGCCGAGGCATACCGCGAGAAGGTGCAGGCGTTCCTCGCCGAGAAGCTCCCCGCCGACTGGCGCGGGATGGGCGCGATTGAAGGCGACGAACTGACCGACTTCGTCACCGAGTGGCGCAAGACGCTCTACGAGGCGAACTACCTCGCGCCCGGTTGGCCGCAGGAGTACGGCGGGGCCGGCCTCAGCGCCACCGAGCAGGTGATCCTCGCCGAGGAGTTCGCTCGCGCTGGTGTGGTCACCGGGGGACCCAACGACGTTTTCGGGATCCAGATGCTCGGCAACACCCTGTTGATGTGGGGTTCCGAGGAACAGAAGCAGCACTACCTCCCGCGCATCCTGTCGGGCGCCGACACGTGGTGTCAGGGGTATTCCGAGCCGAACGCCGGCTCCGATCTGGGCAACGTGGGGCTCAAGGCCGAACTCGACGGCGACGAATGGGTCCTCAACGGCCAGAAGATCTGGACCTCGGCAGGTCATCTCGCCGACCACATCTTCACGCTCGCACGGACCGATCCCGACGCGCCGAAGCACAAGGGCATCTCGTTCCTGCTGGTGCCGATGGATCAGCCGGGCATCGAAGTGCGTCCCATCAAGATGATCTCGGGCGAGAGCGAATTCAACGAGGTCTTCTACACCGACGCCCGCTGCCCGAAGGGCGATGTCGTCGGCGGGGTCAACAACGGCTGGGCCGTTGCCATGTCGCTGCTCGGGTTCGAACGCGGCGAAGCAGCGGCGACGGGTCCGATCCGGTACCAGACCGAACTCGACCGACTCATCGAGTTGGCGAGAGCGCGGGGACTCGCCGACGACCCGATCATCCGCCAGCGGCTGGCGTGGTGCCACTCGAAGGTGCAGATCATGAAGTACCTCGGCCAGCGCACGCTGACGAAGTTCCTCGCCGGACATCACCCGGGCCCCGACGGCGCCATCTCCAAGCTCTACTGGAGCGAGTACCACCGTGTGGTCACCGAGCTCGCCGTCGACATCCTGGGCGCCGATGCGCTCCACATCGAGGGCCGCCCGCCATCGTCGGCGTTCCAGACCGACGACCCCGGCGCCGCGAACTCGTCGGGCTCGTGGGTGAACACCTTCCTGAACGCCCGCGCTGGCACGATCTACGCCGGCTCGTCGCAGATCCAGCGCAACATCATCGGTGAGATGATCCTGCAGCTCCCGAAGGAGCCCAAGGGGTAGTGCTGCGCGCTGCTTCGGCCGTGGTCGGGCACCCATCGCTGTGGACGACCGCGATTCGTCAGGCAGTGCGGTTGGTCCCGTCGCGGTGGTGGACGAGGTCGCCGTACCTCCCGCTGCCGTCGAGGTCGTACCTCGAGTTCCGACTGCTCACGCAGTACGGCGACATCTCGCATCGCCCGCAGCCGGAAGATGTGCTGAACTACCTGCGATGGTGCCGCGACTGGCAGCGAATCGACGCCTGAGTGGCGTTCGGGCGGGAACGTGTTGAGCGCGCTCGTCCTCAACGCCAGCTTCGAACCGCTCAGCGTCGTCTCGGCCGAGCGGGCGACGTGCCTCGTGATCGCCGAGAAGGCCGACGTCCTCGAAGACGACGGTCGGGTGATCCACTCCGAGCGGTTGAGCGTGCCATGTCCCTCGGTGATTCGCCTGCGCTACATGGTCAAGGTGCCCTACGTTCGACGCGCGGCATTGTCGCGGCGAGCGATCTTCGCCCGCGACGACTACCGCTGCCAGTACTGCGGCGAACGAGCCGACTCCATCGATCACGTGGTGCCGCGATCCAAGGGTGGTCCGCACAGTTGGGAGAACGTCGCCGCGGCGTGCCGTCCCTGCAACCTCGGCAAGCGCGACCGCACCCCTGACGAGGCCGGCATGCGCCTCGCCCGGCCCTGTCGCGCCCCTCGGGCCACTGCGTGGGTGGTCGTGTCGGTCAGTGGAGTGCCCGACACCTGGCGTCGGTATCTGCCGCTCGCTTCGTGAGCGACAACTCGTCCTACCGGCTTGTCCGGTCGTCGTCGACCGCGGCCGACTTCCACGCCCGCACCGTGCCCGATCCTGCGCGCTGCGAGATCTGGCAGCACGAGATCACCGCGCCGGCGCTGGTGCTCGGATCGACGCAGGACGCATCCGTCGCCGACGTCGAGGCGTGCCGCCGCCTCGGCATCGACCTCGTTCGACGGCGCAGCGGCGGGGGAGCGGT
>JBGTCW010000332.1:0-3802 GCA_041748635.1 Ilumatobacteraceae bacterium
CTGGCGAACCGTCGCGCCTTCGCCGAGCGCGTCGACATGGTCGTCGGCGGGACCGGGGGATCGACGTCGGCGATGGTGATGCTGATCGACCTCGACCGGTTCAAGGAGGTCAACGACGAACTGGGACACGACGTCGGCGACGCGGTGCTGGCGACGTTCGCCCGGCGACTCGCCGACAGCCTGCCGCGCACGGCCGTCGCTGCCCGACTGGCCGGAGACGAGTTCGCCGTGCTCCAACCGCTCCGAACGAGTGCCGAGGGGAGCGACGAGGTCGAGCGCATGGTCAGCGCACTGAAGGTCGAGCTCGCGCAGCCGCTCTGGGTCCGCGGGTTCCCGATCCGAGTCGACGCGAGCGTCGGTGTGGCGTTCGCGCCGCGCCACGGCCGATCGGCGTCGGATCTTCTGCGCGCCGCCGACATCGCCATGTACCGAGCGAAGCGACTCGCCACGAGCGTCGAGCGGTACGACGACTGCGTTCGCGTCCAGCGGCGCGGCCGCGTCGAGCTGTTGAGCGAGATCGATGAAGCCCTGGCCGAGCGGCAGTTCAGTGCCTACTTCCAGCCGCAGGTGCGTATGGACACTGGCGCGGCCGACACGGTCGAGGCGCTCATCCGTTGGGATCACCCCGTGTACGGCAGGATCGAGCCGAACGACTTCATCGCACTCGTCGAACAGACGGAGCTGATCGGGCGCATCACCGAGATGATGCTGCGGACGTCGACGCAAGGCCTTCGGATGTCCGGCATCGAAGACGTGAAGCTGGCGGTCAACGTGTCGCGTCGGAGCTTGCAGGATCGGAACTTCGCCGCGCTCGTACTCGGCGTGCTCGCGGACGTCGGGTTCCCAGCCTCTCGCCTCGAAGTGGAAGTGACCGAGCGGGCGTTGGGGGCCAACCCGGAGCACTCGTGGGTCACGGTCGACCGGCTTCGTGAGGCGGGCGTCTCGATCGCCATCGACGACTTCGGCACCGGATACTCGTCGTTCGAGACGCTGCGCCAACTCCCTGTCGACCGCATCAAGATCGACGCGGTGTTCGTCGGCGGGTTGCTCTCGAACCCGGCCGACCGGGTGATCGTCGAGAGCGTCGTCGACCTGGCCCATCGGCTGGGCTTCGACGTGGTCGCCGAAGGTCTCGAGACGCGTGAGACCTGGAATGCCCTCGAGGCGCTCGGCTGCGACTTCGCCCAGGGGTTCGGCATCGCTCGTCCGATGCCGCTGGCCGACCTGCGGGTCTGGCTCGCGCAACGGGCTGCGGCGATCGCAGGTCCAGATCCAACTCCCGTGTCTGATCCGTTTCCCGCGCCTCGTCTCGCGCGGCTACCTCGGACCTGAGCCGCCGCGCTCGCCCGTTCTGAATTTCGGAGCCCACGTCGCGCTTGCGCAATTCTGGTTCCGAATGTCGGTCGCTGAGGTCAGTGGCGCTTGACGCCGCCGTACTTCATTCGAGTGTCGCTCATGGCGGCGGAGCGAGCGTCGTCGTTGATGATCGCCCCGTCGACGAACTCGCCGACGAACAGGGTGTGCGTGCCGAGATCGAGCGTGTGGCGCACCTCGCAGTCCATCCAGGCAATCGCATCGTCGAACACCGGAGCACCGGTGGTCGCCGAGTGCACCGCCCAACCATTCAGTGCGTCGCCGTCATCGGCGGCAGGCTTGGAGAACTTGACGAACGGGCGGGTGTTCTCGCTGTCCCACAGATTGACGGTGAACGCTCGGCTCGCCGTGATCAGTCGATGCGTGACGGCCGAGTTGTCGACGCCGATGCCGATCAGGACGGGTTCCATCGAGAGCTGGGTGATCCAGCTGGTCGTCATGGCGTTGCGCTCGCCGTCGTGCGCCGAGCCGACCAGCGCCAGGGCGTTGGGGATCTTCCAGGTGATCCGATTGATCAGTTCGTCGTCGAGAGCCATGCGTCCAGGGTAGGAGCCGTCGCTAGGTTCGGGCCATGGAACCCGTGCTCCTGTCGAAACCGGTCACCGAGGCGATCGCCGTCTGGACCGACGCTCACGACAGCGCCGCGCCCGGCACGGTCGAAGGCCTCTACCTGGTCGGCTCGGCTGCGCTCGGCGACTGGACGCCGCACAGCGACATCGACGTGATCGCCGTCGTCGCCGATCCATCCGACCCCGATCTCGTCGGCGACCTCGCCGCTGCGCAGGCGCTCGTCGGTACACGCACCTCCGTCGCCATCGATGGCCCGTATGTCGCCTGGGGTGACCTGGTCGTCCCACCGATGGCGGTGCAGCGACCCTGGGTGCTCGACGGGCGCTACCACGTCGACGGTGAGTGCTTCGAGATCAATCCCGTCACCTGGTACACGCTCGCCACGTACGGCATCGCGTTGCGTGGAGATCGCCCGGATCGTCTGGGTGTCCACATCGACCTGGAAGATCGGCGCAGCTGGGTCGTCGAGAATCTCGACACCTACTGGCGGGGAGTGGGCAGTTCGCTGGCAGAAGGACTCGGGGCGAGCGCCGAGGACGAGTGGGGTGGCGAGATCCTGGAGTGGGTCGCGCTCGGAGTGGCTCGGATGCTCTTCACGTTCGAGACCGGCGATGTCGTCTCGAAGGCAGCAGCGGGTCGATGGGCGGCGGAGCGGATTCCCGACCACGAGGCGCTGTTCCACACAGCGGTCGAGACACGCTCCGCCCGAACGTCCGTGACGCGCAAGACCCTCGTCGAGTGCGCCGAGGTCACCCAGGAGATCGTCGCCGCCGTCACCGGTCGCTGACCCGACCCGACCCGCCACGACCCCCGCCACGAATCACCCCTGCGATGAGCCAGACCCGCCGTATGCGCTGGTTTCGCTCATCGCAGCACGGGCGAGGTTCGGAGCGATGAGCCAGACCGTCCGTATGCGCGGGTTTCGCTCATCGCAGCGGTTGGACGCTCAGCCGGCGAGGCGAGCGACGGTGGCGGCGAACTCGGCGATCGTGTCCTCGATGATCGTGGCCACCGTCTCGATCGACTCGATCCGACCGGCGACCTGACCGGACAGCGCGATCGCGGCGTTCATGTCGCCCCCGAAGTACAGGTCGAGGGCGTTGCCGAACTCGCTGAACACGTTGTGCTCGGCGTTCACCAGCGCTTCGGTGCGCTCGGTGCGCAGCGCTCGTAGGGCGGGGGAGTGGCGCTGATTGAGGAAGAGCGTGTCGGTCTCGGCGGCGTCGATGATCGCCTGCTTCCAGTTGTGGTGGACCGGCGACTCGGCTGCCGACACCATCCGCGTCCCCATCTGGACGCCCTCTGCGCCGAGCGCGAACGCCGCCGCCATCGTGGCGCCGTCGGTGATGCCGCCAGCGGCGATGATCGGCACGTCGACCTTCGAGCGCACCAGCGGAAGCAACACCATCGTCGACACCGGTGTCGGGCTCTTGAAGCCACCGCCCTCGCCGCCTTCGACCACCAGGCCGTCGACGCCCGCTTCGACCGCCTTGAGCGCGGCAGCGAGCGTCGGCACCACGTGGTACACGGTGAGCCCGGCCGCCTTGAGCACGCCGGTGTACTTCGTCGGTGAACCAGCGGAGGTGGTGACGAACTTGACGCCCTGCTCGATCACGAACTCGGCGATCGCCGGATCGCGCACGAACGCCTGGGCGATGTTCACCCCGAAAGGTCGGTCGGTGAGTTCGCGCATCTTGCGGATCTCGTCCTTGACTGCGTCGAGTTCTCCCGACGACGTCTCGATGATGCCGCACGCTCCGGCCTGCGACACCGCCGATGCGAGCTGCGACCGAGCGATCCATCCCATCGGCGCCTGGACGATCGGGATGTCGACGCCGAGGTCGCGGCTGACCCGGTT
>JBGTCW010000333.1:0-7853 GCA_041748635.1 Ilumatobacteraceae bacterium
GTCGCGATGTAACGATTGGTGTCTGACACCAATCGTTACATCGACGGTGGTGGCGGTGGGGGCCCACACGACGAAGCGCGTGGCGCCGGCGACGACGGTGGCGCCGAGTCGGGTGGTCGTGGCGTCCAATTTCGGGGGCAACGCTCAGGCCTCAGGGGCGAGGAACACAGCGCCGAGCGGTGGAACCGTGAGCACGATCGACTGATGGAAGCCGTGCGAGTCGACCGGCACCGTGTCGACGCCGCCGAAGTTGCCCGTGCCGCTGCCGCCGAAACTCTCGGCGTCGGAGTTCGCGAGTTCGGTCCACCGTCCCGCGACCGGGACCCCGAGGCGGTAGTTGTGCCGCGGCGTCGGTGTGGCGTTGAACACGGCGAGCACCGGTCGGGCGTCATCGGTCGGGTCCTTGCGCAGCCACGCGTACACGCTCTGGTCGGCGTCGGCGCCCTCGATCCACTGGAGCCCGGCGGGGTCGCTGTCGCCTCGGTGCAGCGCCGGCTCGGCCGCGTAGAGACGGTTCATGCTCGCCAACCACTCGCGCACCCCGCGGTGCCCCTCGGCGTCGTGGAGCGACCAGTCGAGGGTGCTCTCGTGGTTCCACTCCGATCGTGTGGCCAACTCGCAGCCCATGAAGAGCAGCTTCTTGCCCGGCTGTGCCCACTGCATGGCGTAGAGCAGACGCAGGTTCGCGAACTGCTGCCAGTCGTCGCCCGGCAGCTTGTTGAGCAGCGAACCCTTGCCGTGCACGACCTCGTCGTGGCTGAGCGGCAGCACGAAGTGCTCGCTCGACGCGTACACCGACCGGAACGTGACCTCGCCGTGGTGCCAGCGGCGATGGATCGGGTCGTGCTCCATGTAGGCGAGGGTGTCGTGCATCCAGCCCATGTCCCACTTGAACCCGAACCCGAGGCCACCGATGTAGGTCGGTCGGCTCACCATCGGCCATGACGTCGACTCCTCGGCCATCGTGGCCACGTCGGGGAACTCGCCGTAGACGGCCTCGTTCAACTGGCGCAGGAACACGATGGCATCGAGGTTCTCGCGACCGCCGAACTCGTTCGGGATCCACTCGCCGGCCTTGCGCGAGTAGTCGAGGTACAGCATCGACGCAACGGCGTCGACCCGCAGGCCGTCGACGTGGTAGCGGTCGAGCCAGCACATCGCGCTCGACACGAGGAACGACCGCACCTCGTTGCGGCTGTAGTTGAAGATCGCCGAGTTCCAGTCGGGGTGGTACCCCTGGCGTGGGTCGGCGTGCTCGAACAGGTGCGTCCCGTCGAACTCGTAGAGACCGTGACTGTCGTTCGGGAAGTGCGACGGCACCCAGTCGAGGATCACTCCGACGCCGCGCTGGTGGAGCCGGTCGATCATCCGCATGAGGTCCTGCGGCGTGCCGTACCGAGCGCTCGGGGCGAAGAAGCCGGTGGTCTGGTACCCCCACGAACCGTAGAACGGGTGCTCCATGATCGGGAGGAACTCGACGTGCGTGAACCCGTGGGCGAGCACGTGGTCGGCGATCGGGTCGGCGAGTTCGTCGTAGCGCGGGAATCGCTTGCCGTCGGTGACGTGTCGTCCCCACGAGCCGAGATGCAACTCGTAGATCGAGATCGGGGCGTCGAGGGCGATCTTCTCGCGGCGTGTCGCCATCCAGTCGTCGTCGCCCCAGTCGTAGGAAAGATCCGCGATCACCGAGGCGATCGAGGGCGGCTCCTCGGTGGCGGCACCAACGGGGTCCGACTTGTCGACGGTGGCCCCGGTCGGCGTCGTCACCCGGTACACGTACGAGTGCCCGATCGCCGGTCCGTCGACCCAACCGCTCCACACGCCCGACTCGCTGGGCTCGAGGTGGTGCTCGTGGGCCCAGCCGTCGAATGAACCGACCACAGCCACAGCGCGCGCGTTCGGCGCCCAGACGGCGAAGTGGCAACCGCCGTCGCCGGGTTGCGCACCGAATCGTCGATGCAGGAAGCGGTGGGTTCCCTCATTGAAGAGGTAGCGGTCGAGCTCGTCGGCGTTGCCGTGCAGTTCGTGGGTGCTCATGCGGTGCTCCTCAGCTGTTCCGTGGTGTCGTCGGCTGGGCCGTCGCGACGTGCCAGCGTCGCCAGACGGCGCCGTACGTCCGGGGTTCCGAGCGTCTCGGAGGTGGGACGGTCGAGGCGCCGCGACCAGAGTTCCGGTGCGACCCGTCCGGGCAGGTTGTGCGGACGTCGTTCACCGATGAGGTCGTCGAGATCGGCGATCACCAGGTACGCATCGCTCAGCGAGAGCCGCTCCAGCATCTGCTCGACCACGTCGTCCCACCGGTCGGCGACCTCACACTGGTGAGCGTCGCCCAGTCGGTGCCGATAGCCGCTGGTGTCACGGGTCGCGACGAGCTCGGCGAGCGGCTCCATGTCGTGGGTCCTGATTCCGGCGACGGTCCGCGCCGGGATGTGCGCGAGGGCATCGTCGTCGAGGTGGAACTGCTCCTCGTACATCCCGAGCATGTCCCACCGCTCGAATGCGTCGGACACCTCGTTGGGCACGGTGCCGAGGTCCTCGCCGACGATCGTCACGCCGGTCGCGGCGGCGGTCGCGGCGATGACGGCGAGGATGTCCTCGCGCGGATACGTCACGTACACACCCTGCGCTGCGGAGAATCCGTCGGGCACCCACCACAATCGATGGACGGCCATCGCATGGTCGATCCGCAAGATGTCGGCGTGGCGGCCGACCCCCTCGATCAGCTGCCGCCACACCCGGTGTCCGCTCGCGTGCATCGCTGCCGGCGACGGCGGCGGGAAGCCCCAGTTCTGCCCGTCGGCGAAGAACGAGTCCGGCGGCGCACCGACGCTCATGTGCGGAGCAAACATCGACGGGTCGGCCCAGACCTCGTAGCCGGCCGGGTGGCAACCGATCGGAAGATCGAGCGCGAGCCCGGCTGCATCGGGATCGCTCCGGATCGCCCCCAGCTGTTGATCGGCGAGGTACTGCGCGAGCAGATGTGACTGTTCGACCCGTGCGTCGCCACCGGCCTCGCGTTCGGCGCGGAACCGCGCGTACGAACCGACGTCGGGGCGCGCCACCGTGAAGGCCGTCAGAGCCGTGTGCATCTCGGGCCCGAGCGTCCCGACGGCCTCGACGAGTTGGCGACGTCGTCGCACGGCCAGTGAGCGCCAATCGATGATGTCGCCGACAGCGGGGATCGGTGCCGGCGGGAGGCCGGTGTCGTCGAGGTACAGCTCGTTCCAGTGCAGTCGGCTCACCGGCGAGTACGGGCTCGAATCGAAGGGCTCGTCGAGGTACGTCGCCGACAGCGGCAGGGTCGACACGACGTCGAGACCGTTGGAGCGTGCCGCTCGGGCGAGGTCGTGCAGGTGAGCGAACGACGGCAGCGGGCGTTGGTGCTCCCAGAGCGCGTAGGTGGGAGCGAACAGCCCCCCGCCACCCGCGAAGCGATCGCTGCGCGGCATCGTCGACGGGGCGACCACGACGACGGTCTCGCCGGGTCCGAGGTCGGTGTCGAACTGGAGCACGTGACACCCGACCGGAAGATCCGTCGGGAGCTCGACGGTGTCGTGGTCGCCGTCGCGACCGTGACGAACGGCGATGTCGACCGGATGCCCCTCGATCGTCAGGCTGGCGGACGCGACCCGGGCAGCGATCGAGATCGGTGCACCGGTGGCGCGGTGGAGGGGCGAAGCGAGCCGGTTGACCGACTCAACCGAGTCCCGATCGGCTTCGAGCACCGAGACCACGTGTGCGAGGACGGTCTCGTCGGCGTGATGGAGCACGCCGTCGACGTCGTGGTAGCTGGTCTGGACGCCGAGCTGTTCGGCGCGTGCATGCAGTGCGTCGCTCGTCATTCCGCCATCACCGGTCAGCCTTCGTCGTCGTCATCGTCTCGACGATCGCAGCCATCGGCCACGTCGCCCAGTCGGGCCGGTTGGCGAGTTCGTAGCGGATCTCGTACAGCGCCTTCCTCATCGTGTAGATCTCGACGAGTAGCGCTCGGTCGGCCTTCGCGGCGGGCACCAGTTCGGCATCGCCGATCTGCTCGAAGTACGCCGCGAGGAGCGCGTTCTGATTCTGGACGGTCCACTGCCGCCGCCATGCATCGACGTCGCCGACGTCGTTCACCCGTCCGCGCTCGATGGCGGTGTGCACGGCCATCCGGCCGGCGTAGTCGAACGATCGCAGCAGCCCGGCGACATCGGCCAGTGGCGAACGCTTGATGGTGCGCTGGGCCATCGGCGCCCCGGGTTCGCCTTCGAAGTCGATGAAGACGATGTCGTTGCCGGTCCACAGGATCTGACCGAGGTGCAGATCGCCGTGCACGCGAATTCGCTTGGCGTCGAGCTTCTCGTGGCGAAGGCGATCGAATCGATCCATGAGGTCATCGAGCTGGTGATCGAGCTGCACCGCCTGCTCTGCGGTGCTCGCGTCGAGCCGGTTGGCCCGCAGTGCCCGGCGCACATCGCGCTGGGTCGAGCGCGCTGCGGTGCGCAGCGACTGGAGGATCGAGCGCTGCCAGAGCAGGGTGAAAGCCTCCGGTGCCATCGGCGAGTCGCGTCGCCGTCCGTTCGCGCTGCTCGACGCTCGGGGGCCGTCGGTTCGAGCGAGTGCCCGGTGCAGCTCGGCCGTGCGTAGCCCGACGAGTTCTGCGAGCGCGGTTCCGACGTGATCGTCGCGCCGGACGTCGCTGGTGAGCACGTCGTCGATGGCCAGCCCGAGTTCGTCGAGCACCTTCACCCAGAGGTCGCTCTCGTGCGCGATGGCGTCGTGGACCACCACGACGTTCGCCGGCGACACCTCGCCTGCAAGGTCGACGTCGAGGGTCGCCGCCACGCCGGGGACCCGTTCGAAACCGGTGCCCAGGAGATGCGCCGGAAGTTCGACGTCCGGGTTTGCGCCGGCCTCGAGGCGCCGCACGAGCTTGGCGATCAGGCGACCGTCGATGATTGCGGACGAGTTCGATTGCTCGACGCCGAGCACGTTCACGCGACGGGGCTCGTCGGCGAGCGTGGCGATGCGCCCTCGCCGGGGGTGCCCGCGCAGTTCGCCGTGTCGCGAGGTTCGGCTCCGCTTGCGAAGCGCCGCACCGAACACGACCGCCGCGCCGCGTGCGTCGCTCATCGCGTCGATGAGCAGTGCACCATCGTCGAGCTGGGCGATCGTCGCCGGCGACGTCGATCGGTCACCGGTCTCGGCGAGGTCGCGACCGATCCGCATCACGGGGATGGCGTACCGCTGGTCGTCGCCCTCCGTGAACGACACGTTGGCGACGACCAGAGCGACGTTGGTGCTGCCATCGAGCGCAATCGCGTCGTCGATGTTGACCTGGCGGATCGTGCGACCTTTGCCGGCGTACCAGCGACGCTGCGGGAGCCAGCGTTCGAGCGCTCGGGCGAGGGCGGCGCGCCGACGAAGGACCTCGGGCATCGACCCCGGGAGATGCGGCATCGCCGTGGCGTCGAGTTCGCCGGCGAGGCCGACGAGCGAGAACCAGAAGAAGCCGTACGGGGCAAGGGTCACTTGGTAGTCGTGGTCACGGATCGGCGCGAAGTGGTTGTACCCGAACACCTCGACCGGTGTCGCTCCGTGGAACTCGCGCAGGTCGAGTTCGACGTGTTGTGCCAGGCGCGACAGGTTGGCCACGCACAGCATCGGCGGCTCTCCGTCGAGGTGGCGCACGAAGGCCAGCACGTGGGGATTGTCGGGGTCGAGGAAACGGATGTCGCCGCGTCCCATGACGCGATGACGGGTCCGCAGCGAGATCAGCTGGCGCATCCACGACAACAGCGATGCCGGGTTGCTCTGCTGGGTCTCGACGTTGACGCTCTCGTAGTGGTACTCCTGCTCGGTGATGAGCGGCAGGAACAACCGGTGCGGGTTCGCCGAGGAGAACCCACCGTTGCGATCCGACGACCACTGCATCGGGGTGCGAACGCCATCGCGGTCACCGAGGTAGACGTTGTCGCCCATGCCGAGCTCGTCGCCGTAGTAGACGACGGGCGTGCCGGGGAGCGAGAACAACACCGCATTGAGCAGTTCGACCTTGCGCCGATCGTTGCCCAGCAACGGCGCGAGTCGACGCCGGATGCCGAGATTGATCCGCATCTCGTCGTCGCGGGCGTACGCCCGCAGCATCATGTGGCGCTCCTCCTCGGTGACCATCTCGAGGGTGAGCTCGTCGTGATTTCGCAGGAACGTCGCCCACTGACAGCCCTCGGGCGGGGCAGGCGTCTGGTCGAGGATGTCGATGATCGGCATCCGGTTCTCGGTCTGCAACGACATGAACAGGCGCGGCATCACCGGGAAGTGGAAGTTCATGTGGCACTCGTCGCCGTCGCCGAAGTACGCGGCGGCGTCCTCGGGCCACTGGTTGGCCTCGGCCAGGAGCATGCGGCCCTCGTACTTGGTGTCCATGTGGGCGCGGATTCGCTTGAGGACCTCGTGGGTCTCGGGCAGGTTCTCGCAGTTGGTGCCTTCGCGTTCGTGCAGGTACGGCACGGCGTCGAGGCGAAGGCCGTCGACGCCCATGTCGAGCCAGTGGTCGAGCACCTCCAGCACGGCGGCCTCGACCGCAGGGTTGTCGAAGTTGAGGTCGGGTTGGTGCGAGTAGAAGCGGTGCCAGTAGTACTGGCCGGCGACCGGGTCCCACGTCCAGTTCGAGGTCTCGAAGTCCTGGAAGATGATGCGGGCGTCGGCGTAGGTCGTCGGATCATCGCTCCATACGTAGAAGTCGCGCTCGACGGATCCGGGGGGAGCATGGCGGGCGCGCTCGAACCACGGGTGTTGATCGGACGTGTGGTTGATCACGAGTTCGGTGATGACCCGAAGATTGCGAGCGTGGGCGGCGTTCAGGAACTTCTTGAACGAACGCAGGTTGCCGTACTCGGGGTTGACGGTGCGGTAGTCGGCGATGTCGTAGCCGTCGTCGCGCAGCGGCGATGGGTAGAACGGAAGCAGCCACAGCGCAGTGACGCCGAGGTCGCTCAGGTAGTCGAGTCGCGACGTGAGCCCGTCGAAGTCGCCGGTGCCGTCGCCGTTCGAGTCGGCGAACGCCCGCACGTGCAGTTCGTAGATGACGGCGTCACGGAACCAATCGCCGGTGACGGAGCTCATGGCGACACCTCCTCGTGGGTGCTTGTTTCCTCGCTGACGCCGGAGTCGTCGAGCCGATGCACGCTGAACACGTGCGCTGACGCCGACCACGGTGCGAGGTCCACGAAGTTCATGTTGGCGCTCCAACGGTAGGTGACTCCGCCGAGTTCGTCGACCACGTCGTAGTCGACGCCGTACGGCAAACCCAGTGCGGCGAGGTCGACGTCGACGTAGGCCTGGTGCCGTTCGAACGGGTCGAGGTTCACCACCACGAGGACCGGTCGCCCGACGCCTGTCGGGTCGGCCTTGCTGAAGCACAGGATCGCCGGGTCGGCACACGTGTGAAATCGCAGCGTGTGCAGGTTCCGCAGTGCCCGCTGCTCGTGACGGATGCGGTTGAGCCGTGACAGCAAGGGCGCGAGCGAGTCGTCGCGGTCGAGGTCCCAATGTCGGAGCTGGTACTTCTCGGAGTCGAGGTACTCCTCTGATCCCTCGCGCACGGAGCGATGTTCGAGCAGCTCGAACGCCGGGCCGTACACACCCCAACTCGGCGACAGCGTGGCGGCGAGGATCGCCCGGCTGACGAAGGCGGCTCGTCCGCCGTGCTGGAGCTGCTCGGTGAGGATGTCCGGCGTGTTCGGCCAGGCATTGGGCCGGAAGTAGTCGACCGTGCGCGTGGCGAGGTCGGTGAAGTACTCCTCGAGTTCCCACTGCGACTGACGCCACGCGAAGTACGTGTAGTTCTGGTTGAAGCCGATCTTGGCGAGGCG
>JBGTCW010000334.1:0-3163 GCA_041748635.1 Ilumatobacteraceae bacterium
CGACCGTTTCCTCCGCGGTGAAACCGTCGGCGGGGATCACGCCGAGCACGTTGGGCAGCGGGGTGCCGGCGTCGGGGTTGCCGCTGGCGACGGCGTCGAGGTACGTGTCGTACGAGGCGAACAGCGTCGGGGACACGTTCAGCTGCGCGTTCGCCGCCACACCGACGATCTCGATCGTCTTGCCGCCGGGTTGCAGCGTGACCGTGTCACCGATTCCGTAACCGAGCGACACGTCGGCGTCGCTCACCACGGCCTCGTCGTCCGACGTCGGCAGGCGACCGTCGATCACGTCGGTCGGTGCGCCGATTCCGTTGCCGTCCGGGCCGAGTTCGTAGCCGATGATGGTGGTGTCGAACGCCTCGCCGTCGTCGTTCCCGCTCGGCAGGCCGGTGAAGGTGGACTGTCCGATCCGCCCGACGTCGCCGGTGCCGGGAGCGAGGCGTACCTGCTCCTCCATCGGCGGGGTGATCACGCTGCCCTGGATCACGCGCTGGCCGTCGACGCTGTAGACGAGCACGGGAGCGCTCTGTTCGCGGATGGCGCCGATGAATCCCGTGATCAAGCCGTTCTGGAGCGACTGCTGGAACAGGATGAGGAACACCAACAGGGCGATCGCGGCCACGAGCAACGCAAATCTGATCTTGGCTCGGGCCATCTCCTTGAAGGCGAGAAACATGTGGGCACGAAGCTAGCGAGCGTGTGCGGGGAAGCGCCTGCTGTGCCAGGCTTCACTGATGGACTATCCGGTCGCGCTGTATCTCCAGGACGCGCATGACATCCGCCAGGGGATTGAACTCGTTCGCTACGCCGAGGCCTCCGGCTTCGACGCGGTGTGGCAGGCCGACAGTCGTTTGGTGCGCGACGCCGTGGTGCCGATGGCGGCGTTCGCCGCGAGCACCGATCGCATCAATATCGGCTCTGGGGTGATCGACATCTGGACGCGCAACGCGGCGCGTTTGGCATCGACGTTCTCGACGCTCGACGACCTTGCTCCTGGCCGGGTCATCTGCGGGCTGGGGGCGTGGTGGGATCCGCTGGCGTCGAAGGTCGGCATCGATCGCAGCCGGCCGTTGACGGTGATGCGCGAGGTCGTCGAGGCGACACGAGGTCTGCTCGCGAACGAGACCGTCTCGGTCGACGGCTACCACGTGCAACTCGACGGTGTGGAACTCGACTACGTCTACCAGGAGCGCCGACCGAAGGACGTGCCGATCTACATCGGTGCCACCGGCATGCAGATGATGGCGCTGACCGGCGAGATCGCCGACGGGGCGGTGCTCAACTACCTCGTGTCGCCCAGCTACAACGTCGGCGCCCTCGAAGCGTTGGCGCGCGGGGCGGCGAAGCGGGGCCGCACGCTCGACGACATCGACCGTCCACAGCTCGTGGTGTGTTCGGTCGACGACGATCGTCAGGCGGCCCTCGACGGCGCGCGGCTGCTCGTCACGCAGTACCTCGGCCAGCAGCCACACATCATGAAGGCATCGGGCGTGCCCCAGGCACTGCTCGACGAGATCGGCGAGGTGCTCACCTGGCCGGCGACGCACGATCAGGTGGTGGCGGCCAGCAAGCTCGTCCCCGACGACATCGTGCAGATGATCACGGCGTCCGGCACCCCCGACGAGGTCCGCGCCAAGGTCGACGAGTACGTCGCCGCTGGCTGTACGTGCCCGATCCTGTACCCGCTGGGCGACGACGTCCACCTGATGATCGACACCTTCAAGCGCTGATGTAACGCTTGGTGTCTGACACCAATCGTTACATGGCGGGTTGTCTAGCGTCTGCGGGTATGCGCATCACGTTGCCGTCCGGGACTGAGGCCGAGATCGGGGAGCCTTACGACAAAAGTGCCGTCGCGACGATGTCACTGGTCATCGCTCCCGACATCTTCGGGCTCCGGCCCCTGTTCGACGACATGGTCGCACGGCTCGCCTCGGTGTGGTCGATGACGGTGTGCGCGGTCGATCCGTTCCCGGGCCTCGACCTGGGTGACGAGGTCGAGCCGCGCTTCGCCGCCGTGCCGAACCTCGACGACGACGCCGTCCTGCGCGATCTCGTCGAAGCTGCCGACGCAACCGGATGCGACCGCGTCGGGCTGCTCGGCTTCTGCATGGGCGGCATGTACTGCTTCAAGGCCGCTCGCAGCGACCGCTTCGCGAAGATCGCCAGCTTCTACGGAATGATCCGGTTGCCCGATGCGTGGAAGGGGCCGGGGCAGGGCGAGCCGCTGGATCATCTCGCCGCAGGGCACCCGGAGCGTGTCCTCGCCATCATCGGCGAACTCGATTCCTACACCCCGCCCGACGACGTCGCCGCGCTGGAGGCGGCGGAGGTCAACGTGGTGCGCTACCCCGAAGCCGAGCACGGGTTCGCCCATGCGCCCGAGCGTCCGGCACACCGCCCCGCCGATGCCGCCGACGCCTTCCAGCGCGCCCACACCTGGCTGACGACCTGACGATTACATCAGGGGTCAGACCCGCGATGTAATGCCGGCCGATTACATCGCGGGTCTGACCCCTGTTGTAATCAGCGGGCGCGGAGTTCGAGGCGGTCGCGCTGGGTGATGCGGTAGTTGCGCTCGTTCTGTTCGAGCCAGCCGAGTCGGATGAAGCTGGCGATCGCCTTGTTGACGCGCTCGCGTGAGGCGCCGACCATCCCGGCGAGTTCCTCCTGGGTGACCGGCAGCGTGAACTCGTCGGTGCCGTCGGCCAACTCCAGCAGCCGCTTCGCGGTCCTGCCGGTGACGTCGAGGAACACCGAATCGGCCAACGCTTCGTCGGTGACGCGGATTCGCTGGGCCAGCAGGCGGGTGACGTTCCAGAGGAGCTTCGGGTTCTCCTCGAACATCGACAGGACCTTGTCGTAGGGAATCGACAGCACGGTCGTCGGCTCGAGTGCCCTGGCCATCGCCGAACGGGCACCGTCGTCGAGCATGCCCATCTCGCCGAACAGGTCGCCGTTCTCCATCAAGGCGACCACGCTCTCGCGGCGATCGATCGGATTCGCCAGCGCGATGGCGAGACGACCGCGCAGCACGAGGAACAGCGATTCGGGAGGGTCTCCCTCGTTGAAGAGGACGTCGCCACGGATCAAGTGCAGTTCGTGGCCGGATGCAGCGACAGCGTGGAGCGCTTCTGGCGACGCGTCTGCGAAGAAGTCGGTT
>JBGTCW010000335.1:0-3781 GCA_041748635.1 Ilumatobacteraceae bacterium
ACATGCTCGACGAACTCCTGTCGGGATTCGCTGCGCGGCCACGCCACCAGAAATCCACAAAGATCGAGATCGGATCCGAGCAGGTACTACACGTGCACGCCGACGACGTCGACCAGCACTGGTACCTGACCATCGGTCCGCAAGGCACCGAGACCGCTCGCGGAGGCGGCGACGCCGACCTCACCGTCACAGCCACCGCTGCCGATCTCTACCTGCACATGTGGAACCGGACCGGCGACTCGACCGTCGCATTCACCGGCGACGCCGGCGTCATGGACGTCTGGCGAGAGAGCTGCCGAGTCCACTGGTCGGGGGGCGAGTAGCTCCTGCACACTCTTCGTCGCCGTCGACGTTCGGTGACGTGACCATGGTTCGGCACGGTGCCGTCCCATGTACGCAACAAGACATCGGTTCCACTCCGGGAACCGACGATGGCAGCGATGCCAGAAGGAGAAAGCCATGCGCACACCGGTTGAGCAACTGCCGATCGCCCACGACGCACTCGGCGAGATGATCCGCGGCCAGGACTGGGGAGGGATGACCAGCGCGTACATGAACTACCCGACCGGGTTGGACTTCTGCCCGCTGCTCGAGGGCCTCGAACGCGACCACTGCCAGTGCCCGCACTGGGGATACGTCATCGAGGGACGCGTGCGCGTCGACTACGAGGACGGAACCCATGAGACGGTCGGCGAGGGCGAGCTCTACCACTGGCCGGCAGGGCACACCATCGTCGTCGAGGACGCCGTGCGCATGGTGGAGTTCAGCCCGCACGATCAGATGTCCGACGTTCTTGCCCACGTCGTCGCGAAGCTCTAGTTGCGGACTCGGACACCCGGCCGCGGTCTTTGAGCCGACAACGACCCGCGGAAGGGGACACCCCGAACGATCCCTGAAGCGGCGCTACGAGCGAATGAGCGAGGGTTCGTAGTCCGCCGGGATCTCGAGGTCGAGGAGCGTCAGGATCGTTGCGGCCACATTGGCGAGGCCGGCGGCGTCGAGATCGTCGCGGAGCGACAGCGAGGTTCCACCGAAGTCGTGGGCAGCGAAGATCACCGGGTTGAGCGAGTGCGCCGTGCGTAGCTGCGGGGCACCGTCGTCGTCCAGCAGCGCAGCGCCGTCGGAGTCGCGCTCGGCCTTGTCGTCGGCGTTGCCGTGGTCGGCCGTGACCAGCAGGCATCCCGATGCTGCAGCGACGGCGTCGGCGATCCGCCCGATCGCGAGGTCGACGGACTCGACGGCGATACGCGTGGCGGGGATGTCGGCGGTGTGGCCAACCATGTCGCCCCCGGCCAGATTCAGGCGGATGAACCCGAACTCGCCGCTGCGAATCGCGTCGATGGTCACGTCCGCGGTCTCGGCGGACTTCATCCACGGCCGCTCGTTGAACGGCACGAGGTCGGAGGGGATCTCGCAGTACGTCTCGAGTTGGTCGTCGAACTTGCTCGACCGATTCCCGTTCCAGAAGTAGGTGATGTGGCCGAACTTCTGCGTCTCGGCGCCCGCCCACTGCGCGACGCCCGCTTCGGCGATGATCTCGCTGACGGTCATGTCGACCGACTCGGGCTCGACGAGATACGACGACGGGGTATCCGTGTCTCCGTCGTACAGGGCCATCCCGGCGAAGAACACCTCGGGCACATGGCGGCGGTCGAAATGCTCGAAGTCAGGTCCCGCCTCGAACGCCTGCGACAGCTCGATCGCGCGGTCACCGCGGAAGTTGAAGAAGATCACCGCATCGCCGTCGACGATCCGACCGACCGGCTGCTGGAACTCATCGACCACGGTGAACGCCGGCAGCAACTGATCGCTGCGCACACCCGTGGAGCGAGCCCACTCCAACCCGGCGACCACATCGGGCACGGGATGTGCTTCGCCGAGGACGTGCGCACGCCAGCCCGCTGCGACGACGCTCCAATCCGCACCGTAGCGGTCCATGGTCGTGACCATCCGTCCGCCACCCGAGGCGAACCGGATGTCGACCGTGGGATACTTGGCGAACTCCGCGGCGGTCCGTGCGATGTAGCGCTCGGCTGAAGGATCGGCGACGTCGCGGCCGTCGAAGAGGGCGTGCACCCGGATCGTTCCAATTGACTCGGCCGCTGATTGGCGCACGATCTCGTAGAGGTGGCTCACGTTCGAGTGGACGTTGCCGTCCGACAGCAGACCGATCAGATGCAGTGTGCCGCCGCCCGCACACACCTCGACGACGCGGCGCCAGGCCTGCGAAGTCCAGATCGCACCGGAGGCGACCGCCTTGTCGATCCGCTTCGCTCCCTGATCGAAGATGCGTCCGGCGCCGAGGATGTTGTGGCCGACCTCGGAGTTGCCCATGTCGGCATCGGACGGCAATCCCACGGCGGTGCCGTGCGCCCGCAACGTTCGAGATGCACCCGCCGCCAGCCGGTCGAGTGTGGGTGTGTTGGCCAGCGCAACGGCGTCGAACGCGTCGCCGCTGCCCACGCCGACACCGTCCATCACGACGAGCACGAGGGGGCGGTCTCGGCCCAATCGGCCCGGCGATGTCATGCGCGCCGAGTCTACGAGTTCGGGTGCTACCCGGTCAGCTCGCAACCGTGGTCGACGACGTCGACGAGTCCGCGAGCGGTTCAGCGCCCGATGGCAGTGGCGGCAGCCGCAACGTCAGCAGCCACGTGACGGCGACGAACGCCGTCGACCCCCACAGCGCCAACTCGAGCCCACCCCACAGGTAGAGCAAGCCGGACAGCAGCGTGCCGACGAGACGTCCTGCGGCGTTGGCCGAGTAGTAGAAGCCGACGTCGAGCGACACGTCGTCACCGTCGGAGTAGGCGAGGACGAGATAGGAGTGCAACGACGAGTTGAGGGCGAACACCACACCGAACACGATCAACCCGCCGACCACGGTGAACGTCACCGCGATGTCGAGCGCGACACCTGCGGCGATCGCCGCGCTGACGATGCCGAGCGCGAACGCCCAACGACGCGCGGCGACGATCTCAGCGTCCGCATCGGAACGCGACCGACCCAGCAGTCGCGGAGCGAACGACTGCACGATCCCGTAGCCGATCACCCATGCGGCCAGGAACGCCCCGGTGCTCTGGAACGACCAGTCGAAGACGTCGACGAGGAAGATCGGCAGGGCGACAACGAACCAGATGTCGCGCGAGCCGAACAGAAAGAACCGCGCTGCGGACAGGCGATTGATCGCGCTCGACTTCGACAGGATCGACCGCAGCGGCGGCTTGCGCTTGGCCCGACCGATCTCCTCGTCGAGCAGGAACCCGACGGCCACGAGCACCACGGCGATCATCGCGGCCATCGACCAGAGCGCAGCGTCGTAGCCGATGGTCGCCAGCAGCGCCGCTCCGAGGAAGAACCCGACCCCCTTGAGCGCATTCTTCGAACCGGTGAGGATCGCCACGAGCCGGAACAGCGCGCCGTCGCCGGCGATGAACTTGACCGCGCTCTTCGAGCTCATCTTGGTGAGGTCCTTGGCCACACCTGACAGCGCCTGGAGACCCATGACGAACGCGACCGACGCCCACTCGACCCAGCTCGGGTCGTGGAACGTGAGGCCGACGAGCGCCACGATCTGCAGCCCGAGGCCGGCGAGGAGCGTTCGGTTCAGCCCGCTGCGGGCACCGACCCACCCGCCGAGCAGGTTGGTGACGATCCCCATGAACTCGTATGCGAGGAACAAGAACGCGATGGCCACGGGCGAGTAGCCGAGGTCATGGAAGTAGAGCAGCACCAGCATGCGCAGGGCGCCGTCGGTGAGGGTGAACGCCCAGTATCCGGC
>JBGTCW010000336.1:0-10823 GCA_041748635.1 Ilumatobacteraceae bacterium
CCGACCGATTCGGCTTGCCGGCGGCGTGATCTCCTCGTCGGCTGCGGCGGCGGAGTTCCTGCTTCGCTGTGACGCCGTGGTGCTCGTCGACGGCTACAACGTGGCGAAACTGGCCTGGCCGAACCGTTCGCTCGACGCACAGCGCAACCAGCTGCTCGACGCACTCGAGAACGTTGCCCGGCGGTTCGGCTCGGACATCACCGTCGTGTTCGACGGTGCAGCGATCGTCGGTGCACACGCCACCAGGCGCCGCCTCGTGCGGGTCGTCTACTCGCCCGAGGGCGTCATCGCCGACGACGTCATCCGCGACGAGGTACGTCGGCTTCCGGCATCCCGCGCCGTCGTCGTGGTCACCAACGACGCCGAAATCGTCGCCGATGTCAAGGCCCTCGGCGCCAATGTCGTGCCCAGCAACGCCCTGATCGCGGTGCTCTGAAGCCGTTCGGACATCTCTGTGAGACCCCCTCGTCATGATGGGGGCATGGACAACTTCGACATCTCGATCGAGTGCGGCACCTGTGTCGCCACCGGCACCACGGCGTGCGCCGACTGCATCGTGACCCACCTGCTCGCCAACGACGACGGCCCGATCGATCTCGTCACGGTCCCCGTCGGCGTGCCGACCTCACCCACCAGTCGAGCCATCGAGCTGTTCCAGCGCGCTGGCCTGCTCGACGACCCGATCGAGTTCGTGAGCGTCGGGGAGTTCGAGCGGGCCGCCCAGGTCGTCGTCCACTGATGAGGTGGGCCGTACCCTGGTCGCGTGCGTCGTCCCGATCCGCTTCCCTCGATCGACGACGTGCGCGGACAGCTGGCCGAACACGGCATCACGCATGTCGGCGTGACGACCGCCGAGGTGCTCGTCGAGGCACGAGCAGAGCTGTTCCGACGACGTGACGCTGGCCTCCACGGTGACATGGGGTTCACGTACCGTGACCCCGAGCGCTCGACCGATCCGCTGCGCGCCGTCACCGACGCACGATCGGTGATCGTGGCGGCACGCCCGTACTTGACGCAGACGGACCCCACGGTGCCACCGCCCGATGCCGGACCGCACGCTCGTGTCGGCCGATACGCCTGGGTCGATCACTACGCACCGCTGCGGGTGGCGTTGCGCGAGGTGTGCCGAGGCATCCGTCGATCGGGTCATCGGGCTGTCGCGTTCGCCGACGACAACTCGCTGGTCGATCGGGCTGTCGCCCATCGAGCCGGGCTCGGCTGGTACGGCAAGAACGCCAACCTGCTGCTGCCCGGTGCGGGGAGCTGGTTCGTGCTCGGCTCGATCGTCACCACCGCCGACTACGAACCGACCGGCGACCCTGCACCCGACGGGTGCGGCACCTGCACTCGTTGCGTCGAGGCCTGCCCGACCGGGGCCATCATCGCGCCCGGAGTGATCGACGCGAACCGCTGCATCAGCTGGATCCTGCAGAAGCCTGGATCGATCGCGCCCGAGTTCCGGGCGGCGATCGGCGACCGCATCTACGGCTGTGACGACTGCCAGGACGCGTGCCCGATCTCGGTGCGCCTCGGACGACGGAACACGATCGACCTCGACCCATGCGCCGATTCCTGGGTCGATGCGATCGAGCTGCTCGACGCGACCGACGAATGGATCGATGAGCGTTACGGCCACTGGTACGTGACGAACCGAGAGTTCCGCTGGGTCCGTCGGAACGCCCTCGTCGTCGTTGGCAACGTCGGGGATCCGGCCGATGCACGGGTCCAGCGTGTGATCGAGCAGTACCGTGCCGAGATCGATCCGATCCTCGCCGAACACGCCGCCTGGGCGGCCGAGAGGCTCCTGGAACGTTCCGCGATGGGCGCGACCGCGTGAAGCACCTGCTGGTCACCAATGACTTCCCGCCGAAGATCGGTGGCATCCAATCACTGCTGTGGGAGTGGTGGCGTCGGCTCCCACCGGAGTCGTTCGCCGTGCTCACCAGCCCGTACGCCGGTACCGCCGAGTTCGACGCCGGTGAGCCGTACCGCATCGAGCGCACCCGCGAGCCGGTGCTGCTCCCGCATCCGTGGATGGTGAAGCAGGTCAACGACCTCGCAGCCGATTTCGGCGCCGACTTCGTCGTGCTCGACCCGGCGGTTCCGCTCGGCTTGATCGGGCCGTCACTCGACCTGCCCTACCACCTCGTCCTGCACGGCGCAGAGGTCACCGTGCCCGGCCGCCTGCCGGGAGCGAAGCAGGCGTTGGCGTACACGCTCCGGCGTGCCGACGGGATCATCGCAGCGGGAGGGTATCCGGCCGCCGAAGCCGTTCACGCCGCTGGCCGCGACCTGCCCATCACGGTGGTGCCATGCGGTGTCGATCCCGACAAGTTCCACCCGCTCAGCGACGCCGAACGCCTGGCCGCTCGCGAGCACTTCGGGATCGAACCCGATGCCGAAGTCGTGGTGAGCATCTCGCGACTCGTGCCGAGAAAGGGGTTCGACACGGCCATTCGCGCCGCGGCGCGCCTCGGCCGGACACGACCGAAGCTCCGTCTGGTGATCGCTGGCGGGGGGCGCGACGACGACCGGTTGCGGCTACTCGCCGATGAACTCGATGCGCCGGTCACGTTCCTTGGTCGAATCCCCAATGCCGACCTGCCGCCGCTCTACGGCTGCGCCGATGTGTTCGCCATGCTGTGTCGCAACCGCTGGGGCGGGCTCGAACAGGAGGGCTTCGGCATCGTCTTCGTCGAGGCCGCCTCGTGTGGCGTGCCGCAGGTGGCGGGCGACTCGGGCGGCGCGGCCGAGGCCGTCGCCGACGGTGAGACCGGCTTCGTCATCGCCGACCCTGAGGACACCCAGGCCGTTGCCGACGCCTTCGCAGCCCTCCTCGATGACGACGACCTCCGCCATCGGATGGGTGGGCGGTCGCGCCAGCGGGTGCTGGAGGAGTTCTCCTACGACGTGCTCGCCCGCCGTCTCGGCGAGACACTCCAGGTAACACCGTCCGCCGACACCTGATTCGCGCCCCATCCACCCCGTTCGTGTTGCACTCCGGATGGGCCGTCCCGTCCGAACCGTCACGCGAACGGGATTGCGCGCTGGCAGACTCGGGGCGTGAACCGCGCGGCCACCAGCGACCAGACCAGGTCCGGTGATGTGATCGTGCTCGCCGACGTGGTCGGTACGTTCGCGTTCGCGGTCACTGCGGTGTTTGCGGCCGTGGTGTTCTCCACTGCAGCCCAGTGGGTGGGCGCTGTCACGGCGATGGCGTTGTTCGCCGTCGGGGTGTTCGCGTTCCTCTGGTCGTTCTGGACCGCGGTCCAACGCAGTCGGGGCGAGCAGATCGGCGTACTGCAGATGTACCTGCTGCTCGGGCCACCGACACCGTCCACGACTCGGCGGGTGATGCTGGCGATGCTCGGCATCCAGATCGTCGTCGCGCTGTCGACTGCGCTGGCGCGTTCGGAGGCCGAGGACGGCACCCCGGGCACCTCGCTGGCGGTCGGGATCCTGGTGCCGATGTTCGGTCTCGGGCTCAACGGTCTGTGGTGTGCGTTCCACGGCGTGTTCCCGCCGCGCCAGGGCATCGATGAGGCGGGCACGGAGGTCGTCACTTCGGCGGCGCCGATCGGCCAGAATGATGACCATGGCTGAGACAGCGACCGAGATCATCACCATCGACGCCCCGCACGAGCGCGTCTGGCAGATCGCCATCGATCTCGAGAGCTACCCGATGTGGGCGCACGACATCAAGGACGTCAAGATTCGCTCCACCGACGACGAAGGCCGTCCGCTCGAGGTCGAGTTCCGGGCGTCGGCGCTCGGCCGCAGCACGCACTACACGCTCAAGTACGATTACGCGAACGCACCGAGCGAGATGGGTTGGTCGATGCTCAGCGGCGACATCCAGCGTTCGATCGACGGGGTCTGGCGCTTCGAGCCCGACGGTGACAATCGCACGCTCGTGCGCTACGACCTCCAGATCGACCTGGCGATTCCGCTGCCCGGTTTCGTGAAGCGCCGTGCCGAGGTTCGCATTCTCAACACCGTTCGCGAACTGAAGGTCCGCGCAGAGGCGTGACCCCTGTGGATCCGTCGGTCGCCGTGCCGGCCCGGCGGGTCGGTATCGATGTCGGTGGAACCAAGGCCCAGGCCGTGGTCCTCGGTCGAGGTGGCGAGGTGCTCGAGTCGGTGCAGCGACCCACGCCACGGGGTGACGACAGTCTCGACGCGCTGATCGACTCGCTGGTCGAGCTGGCCGACGAGGTCGGCCACGACGGCAGCGTCGGCGTGGGCGTTCCGGGTCTGGTGACCCGATCCGGCGTGCTTCGTGCTGCTCCGAATCTCGATGGTGTGGCCGACTTCGCGATCGCCGACCGGCTGTCGCAACGCCTCGGTTGCAGTGTCGCTGTCGACAACGACGCAACGTGTGCGACGGCGGCCGAATGGTTGCTCGGTTCCGGTCGCGGCAGCGAGAACCTGGTGCTCGTCACGCTCGGCACCGGGATCGGCGGAGGGCTGGTCGTGAACGGATCGCTCTACCGCGGAGCGAACGGGTTCGCCGGCGAGTTCGGTCACATGGTCGTCGACCCGTCAGGACCGCTCTGTCCGTGCGGCCGCAGAGGCTGTTGGGAGCGCTACGCGTCCGGTTCCGGCCTGGCGATGCTCGCCCGTGGCGCGGCGACCGGACACCGGCTCACCCGCGTGGTCGATCATGCGGGCGGCGACCCCGAGGCGGTGCGCGGCGAGCACGTCCAAACAGCTGCTCGCGAGGGCGACGACGAAGCGCTGGCGGTGATCGACGAGTTCTCCCGGTGGGTTGCGTTGGGGTTGGCGAACCTCACCAACGCGTTCGACCCCGAGTTGTTCGTGCTCGGCGGCGGCCTCGCGACCGGCGCGGACCTCTATGTCGATCCGATCCGGCGCTGGTTCGCAGAGTTGCTCTACCAGCCAGAACTTCGTCCGATCCCCGACGTCGTCTTCGCCACATGGGGCCCGCTCGCCGGCGCGGTCGGCGCGGCGCTCCTGCCAGAACTCGCAGCCTGACCTGCTGAGGAGTCAGTGGGGGACGAAGTTGGCGCGAGCCTGCTCGATCTCTCGCCACGCAGCGGCCCGGTCGCCCATGCCCTCGCTCGACGAGTGCTTCTCGGGCTCCAGCGCCTTGTACACGTTGAAGAAGTGCTCGATCTCCTCGACCAGCTGGTGGGGGAGACCGGACAGTTCGTTGACGTTCTCGTAGCGCGGCTCGCGAGGCGGCACGCAGATCAGCTTGGCATCCTCGCCCGCCTCGTCGCGCATGTACAGCACACCGATCGGTCGGCACTCGACGATGACGCCGGGAAAGACCGGATCTTCGAGCAGCACGAGCGCATCGAGCGGGTCGCCGTCACCGGCGAGGGTGTCGGGCAGGAAGCCGTAGTCGGCGGGATACGTCGTCGCAGTGAAGAGGCGCCGGTCGAGGTACACCCGCCCGTCCTCGTGGTCGATCTCGTACTTGTTGCGACTTCCGCGGGGGATCTCGATGACCACGTGGATGCATCCGGGAGCTGGTGTCTTGGCCATTGCTGCCAGCATCGCAGGTCGACGCCGGATACCCTCGCAATCATGGAGTTCCGGCGCATCGAAAATCTGCCCCCGTACGTGTTTTCCATCATCAATGGGCTGAAGATCGAGGCACGTCGCGCCGGTGCCGACGTGGTCGACCTCGGCTTCGGTAACCCGGACATCCCCTCGCCGCAGATCGCCGTCGACAAGCTCGCCGAGGCCGCACGCAACCCGAAGAACCACCGGTACTCGCTCAGCCGTGGTCTGCCGAAGCTGCGTGAAGCGATCGCCGGCTACTACAAGAACAAGTGGGACGTCGATCTCGACCCCGAGCTCGAGATCACCAACACGATCGGATCCAAGGAGGGCTTCAGCCACCTGATGTGGGTGCTGCTCGACCGTGGCGACGCGGCGATCGTGCCGAGCCCGAGTTATCCGATCCACATCTACGGTCCGTTGTTCGCCGGTGCCGACCTCCGCCAGGTGCCGATGAAGTTCCTGGCCGATCCCGATCAGCGCGAGCACTTCGCCGACGATTTCATGGACAGCTTGCAGACGGCGTGGGATGTCGGCTGGCCCAAGCCACGGGTCCTCGTGATCTCGTTCCCCCACAACCCGACCGGTGCCACCGTCGACCTGGCGTTCATGCAGCGTGTGGTCGACTTCTGCCGTGAACACGAGATGATCGTGGTGCACGACTTCGCGTACGCCGACGTCGGTTTCGACGGGCATCAGCCGCCGAGCATCCTGCAGGCCGAAGGAGCCAAGGAGTGCGCTGTCGAGCTGTACTCCATGACCAAGAGCTTCTCGATGGCCGGCTGGCGCAGCGCCTTCCTCCTCGGCAATGCCGAGGTGGTCCAGGCGTTGGTCAAGCTCAAGAGCTATCTCGACTACGGCATGTTCCAGCCGGTCCAGATCGCGGCGACGGTGACGATCAACGAAGCCGCCGACTACCCCAACGAGATCCGGGCGATCTACGAGTCGCGTTGCGACGCGCTGATCGACGGCTTGGGTCGGATCGGCTGGGACATCCCGAAGCCCGGCGGCTCGATGTTCGTGTGGGCACCGATCCCCGAGCCCTACGCAGAGATGGACTCCGTCGAGTTTTGTTCGCTGATCGTGCGAGACGCCGACGTTGCGCTGTCGCCGGGCGTCGGCTTCGGGCCCGGCGGCGAAGGGTTCGTGCGCTTTGCGTTGATCGAGAACGAAAAGCGCATCCAGCAGGCGATCCGCAACCTCAAACGAGGCCTGCCGAAACTCGGCTGAGCTGTTCACACGATGCTCACGGGGCAGACACAGCCCGCGACGTCGTCGCTTGTACGGTCCCGGCCGTGATCACCATCGTCGTGCGTGTCTGGATGCCCGACCGCCCTGGCGCTCTCGGCCAGGTCGCGAGTCGGATCGGCGCAGTGCGCGGCGACGTCCTGGCGATCGAGATCCTCGAGCAGGGCGGCGGTCGCGCCATCGACGAACTGACCGTGTCGCTGCCCGATGACGACCTGATGCCGCTCCTGACCGCCGAGATCGACGCCGTCGACGGAGTCTCCGTCGAGAGCATCCGCGTCGTCGACCCCGATCGGACGGATGCCAGCCTCTCGGCGCTCGCGCTCGGCGCGGCGATCGCCGAGAGCCCGCTCGACGAGCGGCTTGCCGTGATGGTGGCCGGTATCCGGCGATTCGCGGAAACGGACTGGGTGGTGGTCATGCGAGATGGCGAGCCGATCAGCCAGACGGGATCGCCACCTGACGTCGGTTGGTTGATGGCGTTCTTCGCCGGCAGCGAACACCTCGACGGGCTCGACGACTCCGCACCGAGCGATCTGCTGTGGGGTCACATGACCACCTCGGCGCTGACCGTGGCTGCTGGTCGAACGGGCAACCCGATCCACGAGCGCGAGCGGGTGCGTTTCTCCCTGCTGTTGCGTCTTGCCGACGCGCTCGTGCTAGCGCACCCAGTCGCGTGAGCGCCCGACGGCGCGCAACCACTGCTCGTGGATCGCGTCGGCCGCCGTGCGGTCACCTTCCGGGGTGAACTCGGCGTCCAGACCCCACTGCGCGCCGACCTCGTCGATCGACGCCCACACACCCTCGGCCAGTCCGGCGAGGTAGGCGGCACCGAGCGCCGTCGTCTCCTGGTCGATCGGCCGTCGGACGGTGACGCCGAGTTGATCGGCCTGGAACTGACACAGCAGGTTCATCGCCGAGGCGCCGCCGTCGACGCGCAACTCCACCAGTGGCGTTCCGCTCGCTGCGGTCATGGCATCGACGACGTCGCGAGTCTGCAACGCCATCGACTCGATCACGGCTCGGGCGATCTCTCCTCGCCCGGTGCCGCGGGTGATGCCGACGATCGTGCCGCGTGCGTATGGATCCCACCAGGGTGAGCCGAGCCCAGCGAACGCCGGAACGACGTACACGCCTCCGGTGTCGGCAACCGTCTCTGCGAGTGGTTCGGTGTCGGAGGCGTCGCCGATGATCTGGAGCCCGTCGCGCAACCACTGCACGGCCGCTCCGGTGACGAAGATCGAACCCTCGAGCGCATAGTAGGTGGTGCCGTCAGCGAGTCTCCACGCAACCGTGGTGAGCATGCCGTCGGTGGGTTCAGGGCAGGTTTCGCCGACGTTGAGCAACACGAACGAACCCGTTCCGTAGGTGTTCTTCGCCATCCCCGGCTCGACGCAGGCCTGGCCGAACAACGCTGCCTGCTGGTCGCCGGCGATGGCGCTGATCGGGATGCCGTCGGGGACGCCGCAGTCGGGAGCTGTCATCGCGATTCGCCCACTGGATGCAACGATCTCGGGCAAGGCGCTCATCGGAACGCCCAACAGTTCGCACAACTCGACGTCCCAGGTACAGGTGCGGATGTTGCAGAGCATCGTGCGACTTGCGTTGGTGACGTCGGTGACGAACCGTCGACCGCCGGTCAGGTTCCAGACCAGCCACGAGTCGATGGTGCCGATCGCCAGGTCGTCGTCGATCGGGATGTCGCGGTGTTCGAGCAGCCAGGCGGCCTTGGTGCCCGAGAAGTACGGATCGAGCACCAGCCCGGTCCGTTTGCGGATCAGCGGCAAGTGACCGGCCGCCGTCAGCTCGTCGCAACGCTCGGCAGTACGACGGTCCTGCCAGACGATCGCTGTTCCGTAGGGTTTGCCGGTCGCCCGATTCCACGCCATGACCGTCTCGCGCTGATTCGTGATGCCGATCGCGGCGACGTTGGCTCTGCCGACCGCCTCGACGACCGCTCGCAGGGTGGCGGCGGCGGCGTCCCAGATCTCTTCGGCGTCGTGTTCGACCCAACCGGGCGACGGGTACAACTGGGTGAACTCCCGGTACTCAGCGACAGCGGGCCGACCGTCCGCGAACACGGCGCGGCTGCGGACGCCGGTGGTTCCCGCATCGATGGCGATCACGCAGCGGTCGTCCATCAGCGCTTCCGTCGATTCGATGTCCGGCTCGACGAGTTCGGTCGGTTCCTGCCGCCGGCGGTGCGGCTCGTCGGGGCCGGCTTTGATCGGGGAGCCTCCGCCGATGAAGTGCCCGTTGCGGTCGACGACGTCGCCGGCTCGTTCGGTGTCTTGGACGTTCCCCTGAATCCCTGGAGTCGCGTCCGTTGGTAGCCGAACTTGGCCATGATGGCGCCGAAGCCGAGATACATCGGACCACTGATCAAGACGCCAGCGATCGCGCCCACCACGTTGTTGTTGCGGAAGAAGACGACGAAGACCACGGACATGATCGCCGCATAGATCAACCACTCGCGTATCAGTCGGTTCCAGGGGACCGGTCGACTGCTGTCCCAAGCCATGTGACAGTGCTAGCAGCGAGCGCGGCGGTCGTCCAACACCGGACCGCCACCAGCGGCGGCCCGCGTCACGGGCTCGGTGAGGGAAGCCCGGGGAACGGCGGCTGGCTCGACTCGACCAGGCCGGGGTAGTCGAACTCGGTCAGCGGTCGATCGGTCAGTTCGCCCGTGCCGACCGGCCAGCCTCGGCGCTCGCCGTCGATGCGGATCTGCACCGACTCGACACCCTCGATGTCGGTGGCGGTCGACACGATCTGTGCCACGGCGAGGCGCAACCCGTCGGCGGTCAGCTCGTCGAACACGTCGTTCAGGTCGACGGTGAGTACCGGTCCGACCGGGCGGGCAGCGAGCAATTCGACGTCGGCAGGAATCGCCGTGTCGATCGACTCATCGCGCTCGGCCGCGTTGGGGCCGGCGAAGAGCGACGTCAGCACGGCTGCCGGCGTGGTCGCGACGTCGCGTTGCACCGAGCGAAGTCGCTGAGCGCCGTCCGGATTGCTCGGTGCGAGCAGGTAGATGCGGTTCGTGCCGGCCGCCTCGTCGCCCGTCGCCGGCTCACCGAACACGTCGGCTCGCTCGGCCGGCAAGTCGTTGGGTGACGCGTCGGGCTGGATCGAACAGCCGGTGAGGGCGACGACGCACGCCACCGCAAGAACGAGCGCGCGGTTCATTCGTCGAGCTCCGCGGCCATCAGTTCGATCACGAAACGGGCGCCGGCCTCGCCGTCGAGGCGGTCCTCGACCCAGACACGCCCGCCGTGCATTCGCACGTGTTCGTCGACCAGCGACAACCCGAGTCCTGCGCCTTCGCTGCCGGTCCTCCGGCCAGCACCGCCGCCGCGGGCGAACCGTTCGAAGACGAGACTGCGTTCGTCTTCGGCGACGCCGGGGCCGCGGTCCTCGACGGCGATGAGGATGTGCGACATCGGCTCGTCGTCGTGGTCGACGACCGTGATCGACACGTCGGGCTCGCCACCGCCGTAGGCGCGAGCGTTGTCGAGCAGGTTGGCGATCACCCGGGCGAGCCGTCGTCGGTCGCCACGGATGAGTGCGAGTTCTGCGCGCTCGGAGACGTGGACGGGGGTCTGGGGGAGCGAGCTGACCGCGACGGCCTGCCGGACGAACTCGGCTGCGAGGAGTTCTTCCATGTGCAATCTGATCGCGCCGGCATCGAACCGGGAGATCTCGAGCAGATCCTCGACGAGTCCCTGGAATCGTTTCACGTCGCTCGACAGTAGATCGAGTGCGGCCTGGGCTCGTTCGGGCAGCTCGTCGCGTCGCGCCTCCATCACTTCGATCGATGCCGAGAGCGTCATCAGCGGCGACCGCAGCTCGTGGCTCACATCGGACGCGAACCGCGCGTCGCGCTCGACTCGTTGCTGCAACGCCGACGCCATGTCGTTGAACGACTCGGTCAGGATCCGTAGGTCGGGATCGTCGGTCGACTCCAACCGCGTGTCGAGCCGGCCACCTGCGATGGCCGATGCGGCCTGCGCCGCCGTGCCGACGGGTCGCACGGCGCGCCGGGC
>JBGTCW010000337.1:0-2289 GCA_041748635.1 Ilumatobacteraceae bacterium
TCGTGGGCGGGTCGCACGGTCTCGAGGTACTGCTCGATCACGAACTCCGGCGTGCGGCCACGTTCCGCGACGTCGCGGCGCAGTCGCCGGATCAGCCGCACATCGGCCGCAGTGTCGACGAAGATCTTCAGGTCGAAGCGATCGCGCAACGCCCGATCCCACAACACCAGGATCCCGTCCACCACGATGATCCGCGCTGGTTCGACGACGCGGACCTCGTCGCTGCGATTGTGTTCGGCGTAGTCGTAGACCGGGACTGGAACCGACGCGCCGTTGGCGAGCGCTGCGAGGTGGTCGTTGAGCAGGGCGAAGTCGAACGCGTCCGGATGGTCGTAGTTGACCGCCCGGCGCTGCTCGATGGGCGTGTCGCCCAAGTCGAGATAGTACGAGTCGAGTTCGATCAACGACAGATGTTCGGGCCCCGTCATCGCCACGAGACGCTCGGTGACGGTCGTCTTCCCCGAGCTGCTGCCACCCGCGATCCCGATCATGAACGGCTTCGACACGGCCCGCACGATACGGCGTCGAGAGCGCAAGTCGGAGGGGATGCTTGTAATCCACGTCCGTTTGCGGCCAACCTGTGCAGAATGCTCGACGAACGCTGCGCCGCCATGCTCGACTTCGAACGTGCCTGGTGGAACAACGACGAGCCGCGCGACCAGGTGATCCGCGCGCGCTTTCAGTGTTCGCCGGAGGAATACCATGCGGAGCTGACCAAGGTGCTCGACGATCCGGCTGCGATGGACCACGACCCGCTCGTGGTGCGTCGACTCAAGCGGCTGCGTCTCCGGGCCCGCAAGGCCCGCCTCGACGGAGTTGCGTCGAGTGCGACAGGAGAGGGAGCGCACGCATGAGCAACGAAGACCCGGACATGCCGGTGACGCCGACGCCGTCACGTCGATCACCACGCCAAGGTGTCGGTGGATCGCCGATGGGTTCCACGATCAGCATCGTGCTCGCTGTGGTTGCGGTGGTCGTCGGGTTCCTGATCTTGAACAACATCACCAACGACGGCGGATCGTCGGCGGGCGGTGGCGTCGCGCCGGTCGACTCGGCCCCGCAGGACACCACCGATTCGTCGGTCGCCGAGAACACCACGACGACCACCACCGAACCGCCGTTCGTCACCGCCGGGGCCACGGTCGTCGTCGCCAACGCCAGCGGCGTGCCTGGCTCCGCTGGACGAATGACCACCGAGTTGGCCACGCTCGGCTTCGTCATGGCGGACGCCACGAACTCGACGCAGTCGGGGCTCGTCGCGTCGCTGGTGCAGTACGACGCCAGCATCGCAGCCGCCCAGGCGGTCGCCGAGTCGGTTGCGCGGAGCATGGGCGGGTTGACTGTCGAGGTCGTGCCGACGCCGCCGCTGGTCGAGGGAGGCTCGCTCAACGGCGCCGGCGTCGTGGTGCTCCTCGGTACCGACGAGGCCGACAAGACGATCGCTCAGCTCTCGGCGCCGGTGGCATCGGTGGCACCTGCTCCCGACGTCTCCGGCAACACGACGGGTGACACCACCGGCGACACGACTGACGACACGACCGGCTGACTCGACCGGGCTGACTCGTCAACGCCGCACGGCGAGCCACGAGCTGACCGCCAGTTCGACGAGGCGCTTCGGCTCGCTCCTCGCCGCGTCCTCGCCGTAGTCGGCAGCGAGTGACACGACGTCGATCCCCGGCGGCATCGCGCGGTCGGAACGATCGTCGGATCCCACGACCGCCAAGACCGGGACGCCGACCTCGGCGGCCAGCGAGGCGATCCCTCCGACAACCTTGCCTGCCGAACTCGTGTCGTCGAGGCACCCCTCACCGGTGATCACCAGATCGGCACCCGCGAGGTGGTCGTAGAGATCGAGCTCGTCGGCGACCAACTCGAAGCCCGAGAGCAACCTGCCACCCACGGCGGCGAGCGCGCCGCCGAGCCCTCCGGCGGCGCCGCCGCCCGGAACGAACGTGACGTCGGCGTCGAAGTCCTGGGCGAACATCTGCGTGAGCCGTTGCAGTCGACGCGTGAGCATCTCGACTTGGGCGGGCGTCGCCCCTTTCTGCGGGCCGAACACTGCCGCAGCGTCGACGAAGGTGGTCGTGACGTCGCAGGCAACCAGCAGTTCGACGCGCTTGAGTCGGGCGATCGCCGTGATGGCCCGGATCGCCCCGAACCCGCCGTCGGTGGTGGCCGAACCCCCGAGCCCCACGATGATGCGCCGAGCACCGGCGTCGAGCGCGTGGTCGATCAGTTCGCCGGTGCCCGTCGTGGTGGCGTCCATCGCATCGTTGCCGTCGGCCCCGC
>JBGTCW010000338.1:0-4397 GCA_041748635.1 Ilumatobacteraceae bacterium
CGAGGTCGCCCTCGGCGAGGAACATCCCGCGGCCCGCATCGTCGCGCTTGTCGGCCCGACTCGCCAGGCCGCGCTCGTTGAGACGGAACTGGCGGTATCGGGGATCATCCGGATCCTCGATCCGGATCGGCGCCAGCATCAGCGCGCCACCCTCGCTCTCCCGTTCGCGTGACGGTTCGGACGGGCCGTCCCTTCGGAAGCGCAACGTGAACGGGCAGGCGTGCTGCGGGTGCCGGTCGCGTGACGGTTCGGATGGAACGGCCCATCCGAAGTGCAACGTGAACGGGTTGGGGGAGCGGGGGGCATCAGAAGTGGTAGGGGTAGGGGGACCAGTCGGCCGGGCGCTTCTCGAGGAAGCTGTCGCGGCCCTCGGCGGCCTCGTCGGTGGCGTAGGCGAGACGGGTGGCCTCACCGGCGAACACCTGCTGGCCGACCAGACCGTCGTCGATCAGGTTGAAGGAGAATTTCAACATCCGCTGCGCGGTCGGGCTTTTGGCGCAGATCTCGCGACCCCACTGCAGCGCCTCGGATTCCAGCTCGGCGTGTGGAATCGAGGCGTTGACGGCGCCCATCGCCACCATGTCGTCGGCGGAGTACTCCCGTCCGAGGAAGAAGATCTCTCTGGCGCGCTTCTGGCCGACCTGGCGGGCCAGGTACGCCGATCCGAAACCGCCGTCGAAGCTGGCGACGTCGGCGTCGGTCTGCTTGAACCGAGCGTGTTCACGGCTGGCGAGCGTGAGGTCGGACACCACGTGCAGTGAGTGCCCCCCGCCGGCCGCCCATCCCGGCACCACGCAGATGACGACCTTGGGCATGAACCGGATGAGCCGCTGCACTTCGAGGATGTGGAGCCGCCCCGCCCGCCCCGGCTCGATGGTGTCGGCGGTCTCGTCGGCCGCGTACTTGTAGCCGTCGCGGCCCCGGATGCGCTGGTCGCCGCCAGAGCAGAAGGCCCAGCCACCGTCTTTCGGCGACGGACCGTTGCCGGTGAGCAGGACGCACCCGACGTCGGTCGACATGCGTGCATGGTCGAGGGTGGTGTACAACTCGTCGACGGTGTGTGGTCGGAAGGCATTTCGGATCTCCGGGCGGTCGAACGCGATGCGAACCACGCCGGCGTCGACGGCACGGTGATAGGTGATGTCGGTGAAGTCGAATCCGTCGACCGCCGTCCACGCCGACGGGTCGAAGATCTCGGACACGGTGTGGTCGGGGGAGGGGCCGTCGTTCGCCATCGCCCCATGTTGGCCGATCGGGTACCGTTCGCCCATGCCGCACGCCGATGTCAATGGTCAACGCATCTGGTTCGAGGACACCGGAGGCGATGGGCCGCCGGTGATCCTGGCCCACGGATTCCTGATGGATCGCGAGATGTTCGTCCACCAGGTCGCCGCGCTGCGCGACGACTACCGCTTGATCACCTGGGACGAGCGAGGCTTCGGCCTCACCGAGTACGACGGCGAGCCGTTCACCTATTGGGATTCCGCAGCCGATTGCCTGGGCTTGCTCGATCACCTCGGTATCGATCGCGCCGTTGTCGGCGGGATGAGCCAGGGCGGGTTCCTGTCGTTGCGGGTGGCGCTCACGGCACCCGAGCGGGTGCGTGCGCTGATACTGCTCGACACGCAGGCGGGGACCGAGGATCCCGAGGTCGTCCCCGGTTACGAGGGCATGCGTGACACGTGGATGGCGGCGGGGCCGGTCGACGAACTGGTCGAGGTGGTCGCCGGACTGATCATCTCCGACCCCGACGAGAACCAGGTCTGGATCGCCAAGTGGAAGTCGCGACCGAACGACTACATCCAGCAGCCGTTCGCCACGTTGATGTCGCGCGACGACGTCACCGGTCGCCTGGGCGAGATCACCTGCCCGGCGCTCGTCGTGCACGGCACGGAGGACGTGTCGATCTCGATGGACAAGGCCGAGGCACTCGCGGCCGGTCTGGTCGGTGCCGGACCCGTCGTGAAGGTCGGCGGCGCTCATGCTGCGAACCTGACCAATCCCGAACCGGTGAACGCGGCGATCAGCGAGTTCCTCGCAGGGCTGCCCGACTGAGCGTGGGCCGTCTGGAAGTATTCGGCGTTCCCGGCCTCCCGGAGATCGCAGCGGGGGACGACATCGCAGCGCAGATCGTGGCGGCGGGAGCTGCGACTGATGGCACCGCGCTCGCCGATGGCGACATCGTGGTGATCACCTCGAAGATCGTGTCGAAGGCCGAGGGCTGCGCGGTCGAACTCGACGACGTCGAGCCGTCACCGTTCGCAGTGTCGTGGTCCGAGCGGTGGGACAAGGACCCGCGAGTCGTCGAAGTCGTGCTGCGTGAATCGAAGCGGATCATCCGTCAGATCGGACCGGTGTTGATCACCGAGACACATCACGGGTTCTGCTGCGCCAACTCGGGCGTCGACCAGTCGTCGAGCGGCGCCCACGGACGCGTGCTGGTGCTGCCGAAGGACTCCGACGAGTCCGCCCGGCGCTTCCGTACGAGGTTCGCCGAGCTCGGCGTCGACGTGGCGGTGATCATCAGCGACACCTTCGGCCGGCCGTGGCGCGAGGGGCAGACCGACATCGCGATCGGTGTGGCGGGCATGCACCCGCTGCGCAGCTACATCGGTGAGGTCGACCCGCACGGGCACGAGTTCCGGGTGCAGGAGATCTGCACCGTCGATGAACTCACCGCTGCGGCCGAACTCGTGAAGGGCAACACGAGTCGTGTCCCGGTCGCCGTGATCCGTGGCTTCGACTGGACCACCGACGACACCGCCACGATGGCCCCGGTCCTTCGCGACGCCGAACGCGACCTCTTCCGCTGATGTAACGATTGGTGTCAGACACCAATCGTTACATCAGCCGGTGAGGTCTTTGGCGATGCCGTAGAAGTAGTTGCCGCAGAGGCCGAGCGAGTCGACGTCGATGCGTTCGTCGTTGCCGTGGAAGCGTGACCCGAACGTGGCGAGGTCCATCTTCGGCGAGAACAACCCGGCGCCGTAGGCGGTGATCCCGCGCTCGCGGTAGAAGCGGGCGTCGGTGCCGCCGACGATCAGTCCGGGCACGAGATCGGCGCCGGGATAGGCGACCTGGGTGTGCTTGGTGACCGAGGCCCACAGCGGGTTGCTCGGCCCGTACGACGATGCGGTGGGTTCGCTGTGTTGGAGCACGGTCACGTCGACCTGATCGAACAGATCGCCGAGCGCATCTCGAAGGAGCGCGTCGACGTCGCCGCGTGTGGTGCCGGGCACCGTGCGGATGTCGACGTCGAGGTCGACCACGTCGGGGATCGTGTTGGTCTTCTGTCCGCCGTGAGCGACGTTCGGTGAGATCGTCGTGTGCGTAGCGGCGTGGCACATCCGGGCGACCGCCTGCGGGAGTTTCTCCAACGTCGAGTAGATCTGTTCGGTGGAGGTCAGTCCATCTCGAAGCTCGTCGGGGAGCGCCATCGCGGCGACCTGGGCCTGCCAGATGTCGTCGATGTGCGGGGCCGTGCGGTACTCGGCGAGGCGCCGCACGATCTCCGCCGCCTTGATCAGTGCGTTGTCGGCTCCGAACGGTGCCGAGCCATGGCCCGGGGTTCCGTGCACTCGCAGTCGCCGCCAGGCCAGGCCCTTCTCGCCGACGTTGACCGTGACGGTGCGGTGGCCGTGCTCGTCGGCGCTCGACCAACCGCCGAGTTCGGTCAGCACGTAGTTGGCGGCGATCGCATCCCAGTGATGTTCGGCCATCCATTCGGCGCCCCAGACGCCGCCCGCCTCCTCGTCGCCGACGCCGAAGTAGATCAGGTCACCCTTCGGGCGGAACCCTTCGCTGGCGAGGCGGCGGAACGCGACGGCCATCGACGACGTCAGGTTCAGCATGTCGATCGCCCCCCGGCCCCACACCTCGCCGTCGATCACCTCGCCACCGAACGGGTCGTGCTGCCACCCGTCGGCGTTCACCGGCACGACGTCGGTGTGTCCCATCAGGCACAGCGATGGTGCATCGGGGTCCGAGCCCTCGATGCGCGCCACCATCGAGTCGCGCCCCGGGCGCGGCGTGAACCGCTCGACCTCGAGACCAGCGCCTTCGAGGTAGGAGACGAGCAGGTCGGAGTTGCGGGACTCATGGCCGGAGTCATCGGTGCCGTCGTTGACGCACTCGTTGCGGATGAGCGCCTGCAGCAGCTCGGTCGTCGGTCCGGTGAACTCGTCGGGGGTGGCCATGGACGCACGCTAGTGCCGCGTCAGGCAACGTTTGCCCTGTCACATCACGAAGCCTCTTTGCGCGTTCGGCGTTCACGACGGAGAAGGTTCTGCGCTCCGGAGCCGCTTACCCCGCGCCGATGGTGCCCGGAGGTGGGAACTACGGCCGGAAGTAGTCGTTGCCCGTCGCGCCCGACTGACTCGGCACATTGGTCGGAACCG
>JBGTCW010000339.1:0-2067 GCA_041748635.1 Ilumatobacteraceae bacterium
CGCCGCCGCAGCGGCACCGGTCATCCCGTGCCAGCTCTGCGCGAAGCCGACCACTTCCCAGCCCCCGGTCACCATCTTCGCCATCCGGAGCGCCGCCTCGTTCGACTCGGCGCCGGTGGTGAGTAGCAGCACGCGGTCGAGGCCGGGCGCCAACGCCGCCAGCGCTTCAGCGAGGTCGATCACCGGCCGGGAGAGCATTCCCGAGAAGAGGTGGTCGAGTCGTCCGATCATCTCGGTGACGACCTCGACGATCTCGGGATGCGAATGTCCGAGCACTGCACTCATCTGTCCGCTCGTGAAGTCGAGCATCCGACGCCCCGAGGCGTCCTCGACGAACGAACCAGCGGCGCGGTCGGCAACGAAGGGCGAGAACGTTGCACCGTACCGGACCAGATGACGTGTCAGTTGCTCGAGATCAGCGCCGTCGGACATCGACTCATCATTGCATCGCTTGCATCACTCGATCTCAGCAATCGTGATCGGTCGGCGCGCCTGACGGTCCGGCGGGGTCGGGTCCGGAAGGACCGAGGTCAGTCCGGCGGGGTCGGGTCCGGGAGGACCGGGCTCGGTCCGGCGGGGTCGGGTCCGGGAGGACCGGGCTCGGTCCGGCGGGGTCGGGTCCGGCGGGGCCCGGCGGCCTGACACACTGTCGGGCACCACGACAAGGAGGACACAGCATGGCCAGCGACCGCGAGGACGAATCCTCCGGTGAACCGAGGCTGCTGTCCGGCGGCAACCCGCAGATCCCCAAGGGTGAGGGCGACGGACCCGTCCAGGACTACATCGGTGCCATGCCCGGGTGGAAGCGAGCCGTCGGTGAACGGATCGACGAACTCGTGGTGCACACCGTGCCCGACGTCCACAAGGCCGTCAAGTACAACCAGCCGTTCTACGGCAATGAGGGCGACGGGTGGTTCCTGGCGTTCCGTTGCTTCACGAAGTACGTCCAGCTCCAGTTCTTCCGTGGGTCGTCGCTCGACCCCGAGCCGCCGAAGTCCGCCAAGCATCCGGAGGTTCGCTACCTCGACATCCACGAGAATGACGACCTCGACGAAGCCCAGCTCGTCGCCTGGATCGAGCACGCCAGCCAGCTCCCCGGCGAGCCGGTCTGATGTCCACCCGACGCCGACGAGGCGACATCACCGAGTCGGACGAAGGGCGCTTCTGGTCCGATGCCGAGGCTGCCGCCGCCCGGCAGTCAAACCTTCCGACCACCGAGCGGCAGCGGCGGCTGGACGCCGTTGCCGAGCTCGACCGAGCCTTCGACGGCATCGACTGATCGAGTCGGACACATCCGTCGACAGCGTTCCGGCAACTGTGTGACACCCCCTGCGTACAGTTGTTCGTATGGATCTCGGGGCGTTGTGCGACACGATCAGGCGGGTCGACCGCACGGTCGATGACGTCGTCGGCGAGTTGTTCGACGCCACCGAGTCAGAACTCGACGAGCGGGTTCGTGACTTGGAGTTGCTGCGCCGCCGGGTCGAGGCAGAGATGGCCCTCACGTTGGCCGCAGCGGAACGGCGCCAGGTGCACCTCGCCGACGGGCACCGCTCGATGAAGGGCTATCTGCGCGCCACGTGCAACTGGTCGAACATCGACGTCGCCGGCCAGCGCCGGCTCGCCACCGCCGCCGACGCGGTTCCGGGGTTGGCCGACGCACTCCACACCGGACGCATCGGCATCTCCCAAACAGCCGCCATCGCCCGCACCTACCGCAACCCCCGCGTCCGCGACCGTCTCGTCGAGTTCGCACCGATGCTGCTCGGCCTCGCCGAGCGCTACTGCTTCGACGACTTCGTCATCGCGCTCCGACACTTCGAGACGTTGGCCGACCCCGACGGCGCTCACCGCCATCGCGACGAGCAGATCGATGGCCGCAGCGTCAACGTCACCACCGTCGGCGACGGCCTCCATCTCGATGCCAACGGCGGCGACCCGCTCGTCAACTGCGAACTCGAAGCGATCTTCCGTCGATTCTGCGAACACCAATTCCGCATCGACGCCGCGGCCCGCCGCGCCGAGCACGGCGACGACGCCTCGGGCAAGCCGCTGGCGCGCACCGCC
>JBGTCW010000340.1:0-10341 GCA_041748635.1 Ilumatobacteraceae bacterium
GACGATCACGGCGAGCGCGAGCCCCAGGTGTGGCCCGGCATCGGTGACCCGTGCGGCGGCATCGGCCACGGACAGTCCGCGTTCGATGCCCAGACGGAGCGCTGCGGTGGACCGAGACGTCGCCTCGTCGGTGGGCAGCACCATGATCGAGTCGCGCAGCGATGACCCCGAGCGCACCCGTCGTGAGATGTCGTCGCACCAGGCCGCCACGTTCCTGGCTGAGGCAGGTGCGTCGTGACGGCGGCATCGGACGAGCACGGCGGCGACACGGTCGAGACGCGATGGTGCCGCTGGAGCGTCGGCCTTGCGACGTTCACGGCACGGACGAAGCGGAATCGCCGCGAGGACGATCGCAAGCGCGAACAAGCCCGACGCCGCCATGTCAGCAGCTGCTCGAAATGGTGGGAGCGACGGTCATCGGCGTGCCCGAGTCGGTGTGTCGACGATCACGAGGTCGCCGCACGAGTCGAGCTGCGCGAGCGGGCGTATGTCCGGTGTGCCCTCGGGTGTGTCGGACGACGATGGCGGACGGACCTCGGCGATCTCGGTGATCTGGCGGCGTGCATCGTGGCGACGCTCGACGTGCACGACCATGTCGATCGAGCGGGCCAACTGGTGGCGGATCGCAGCGAGCGGCCACATGGGAGCGGCCTGGAGCACGAGCGATTCGAGGCGCAAGAGCGCATCGGTCGTGCCGTTGGCGTGACACGTGGCGATCGAGCCGTCGTGTCCGGTGTTCAGGGCCTGCACCAGCGCCAGCACCTCGTCGCCGCGCACCTCGCCGACGATGATGCGGTCGGGTCGGAGCCGGAGCGCGGTTCGAACGAGCTGAGCCAGATCGATGGCCGCCGGGCCGTCGACGGTTGCAGGTCGCGCCTCGAGTCGGACGGCATGTGGGTGCCGGAGCGGGAGTTCGGCGGTGTCCTCGACGACCAACAATCGATGCGCCGGGGTGATCTCGCCGAGCAGGGCGGCAACGAGCGACGTCTTGCCTGACGAGGTGGCGCCCGAGACGACGAGATTGCATCGATCACCGACGAGTTGGCGCAGGAGTGTGCAACCGACCTCGCCGGTGAAGGCCTCGAGTGCGAGCACGCGCCGACGGAAGCGGCGGATCGAGAGCACTGGGCCGTCGACGGCGATCGGTGGCAGGACGGCACAGACCCGTGCGCCGTCGGCGAGGCGCGCGTCGACGATCGGTGTCGTGCGATCGACCCGCCGGCCGAGGGGTGCCAGCACGCGTTCGATCAGCAGGTCGATGCCCGCATCCCCCAGCGTCCCCACGTACTCGAGTGCGCCGTCGCGGTCGATCCAGACCTCCCGTCCGGCGTTGACGAGGACCTCGTCGACCGCGTCGTCGCGGACGTAGGCATCGAGTTCGCCGAGCCCTGCGAGGTGCGCGACCGCACGTCGAGCGAGTTCGCACTGGGCCTCGACCGTGCGGAGTGGGGCGAGTCGCCGGACCTCGGCCTCGACGAGTTCCGTCGGTTCGCCGGATCGATCGGCGACGAGGCCGCAGACGACGTTCACCAGTTCGGTGTCGGTCATGCTGCGACTCGCCGGAGTGCGCGTGTCATCACGCGTGGCACACGACATGCGAGCAGCCCGGCGTCGACGGCGCGCAGCACCGCCGGGTCGAGACTTACGATGGCGTCGACCGGGACGCCGAGCGCATGCTCGACGTCGTTGGGGCCGAGGCCGTGCCCGGGCTCGTCGACCACGATGACGCCCGTGGGTCGGACAGGGCAGCGCACCGCCCGTCGCAACGCCAGGTAACAGGCGCGCGTCACGAGCAGCGATCGATCGGAGCGTTCGGTCAACGCAGCCGGTGGGATGCGGGTGCCGACATCCACGGTGACGTCACAACCCCACTGACCCGACCAGTCGCGCAGCCAATCGCCGAGTGCTGCCCAACGCAATGGGTCGCCGCAGGACGCGTCCGCCGCGGCATTGCTCGTTGCGGCGCGCCAGGGCAGCAGCCAGGTGCGCGGTGCGATGTCGATGAGCAGGTCGGCAAGATGGTCGACGCTGGCGTCGCTCGCCAACCACTCGGCGACACCGGGCCGATCTGGTTCGGGAAGACCGAGGACGGCGGGGATCTCGCCATCGAGATCGACGAGGAGCGACGGTCGCAACGAACTCAGCGCGAGTGCTGTTGCGACGACCGTAGTTCCGCTTCCGCCCTTGGCGGCCCAGCAGAGTGTGACCATGACGTTCCCCCGATCAGCGGGTGGATGCATGGGGAGAGTCGGTCGTGCAAACGGTATCGACGCGACGGTGTCACTGCAACACCGTCGCGACTCACCTCTAGTTGAATGAGGTGATGGCCGCACCGTTCTCCAACGAGCCGCTCCCTGTCGATCAGCTCCCTTGCCTGAGCGCATCAGCGTTCGTGCCCGTGGACCCTCGCTACATGTGGGGGCGCCTCGCCGGCGCCGCGATCTCAGCGTTCGTGATCATCGTGATTGCCGGGTTGGTGGTGTGGCGCACCGATGCGGTGGCAGTACCCGGGCTGGTCGCCGGCGGTTTCCTGGCGCTCACCGTCGCGGCGGGGATCATGTTGGTGCTCGCGTCGCGCCGCATGGCGTATCAGGTGCGCGAGCACGACGTGTCGTTGCGCCGCGGCGTGATCCGCCATGTCGTCGAGACGATCCCGTTTTCACGGGTGCAGCACGTAAACGTCGGCCGAGGGGTGATCGAGCGGTGGTTCGACCTCGCCACCCTGGAGATCAGCTCTGCTGGGCCGGACATGTCGATTCCCGGGTTGTCGATCGCCGACGCCGATCGTGTCAAACAGTTGATCGCACAGCGGGCCGACGTGGGCGAGGAGGAGGACGAGCGGCCGCCCGCGTCGGACCCCGACGCATCGTCCTGGCCGCCACCGTGCTCCCCATGATCGACCTCACCCAACCGCAGCGACAGTCACCGATCGCTGTCGTGCTCCTCGGAATTCGAGCGGTCCGCTCGCTCGGTGTCGCGCAGCTCGCACTCGGCGTGTTCTTTCTCGCCCGGGGTGCGGCCGATGGGCGACTGGTGCTCGTCGTGGTGTTGGCAGCTGCGCTCCTGACCGCGGTGTCGTTGTTGTCGTGGTGGCGCTTCACGTTCCAGGTGGTGGACGACGAGCTGGTGGTGACGAGGGGCGTCCTGCGCATCGATCGGCTGACCGTTGCGGTCGATCGGATCCAGAGCATCGCCATCGAGCAGGAGCTGCTTCATCGGTTGACCGACGTGGTCAAGGTGGTCGTCGACACCGCCGGCGCGGCGCAGGCGGAGTTCACCATTGACGCGGTGGCGCTGCCGGTGGCCGAGGAACTTCGGCGCCAGGCGATTGTGGGCGGTGCCGGACGGTTGGCCGCCAGCGCCCCTGGCCGCGATGTCGATCAGCCGGCCGAGCGGGTGGTGTTCCAACACACTCCCCGACGGCTCGCCAAAGCAGCGCTGACGATGTCGCCCGCCGCTGGCCTGGCACTCATCGTGCCGCTCTGGTTCGGACTCCAACAGGCACTCGACCCGTTCGCTGACGACATCGCCGACGCAACCCCCGACATCGACGTGAGCGCGCTCGGATGGTGGGCGGTGTTGGTGGTCGTGATCGTGGGGCTGTTCATCCCGCTCTTGAACCTCGCACGGGTGTTCATCGCCGATTGGCAGTTGGCGCTGCGGTCCGATGCCACCACGCTGCGACGAACATCGGGACTGCTGTCGCGATTCAGCACGACCACGAGCGTCGCCCGGGTCCAGGTGTTGCGGAGCCAGCAAAACTGGCTACAGCGACGTGCCGGGCTGCGCGACGTCCAACTCTCCAACGCAAGCGACAGTGACATGAAGTTGATCGGCTGCTGTGACGACGAGTTCGCCACCACGGCAACTCTGGCCGGACTCACCCCGAGCAGCGCGGCAGCGCTCGACCGACGCATACATCCAGCGGAGATCTGGCTGCGCACTCGCAACACCACCGTTGTCGTCGCAGCCGTTGTGGTCGGCGCCTGGTTCGTGGTCGGCTGGTGGTCGCTGCTCGTGTTCATGGTGGTGCCACCGGTGTGGTGGGCCACGCGACGCCACGTACGCAACTATCGGTGGGACCTCGGCACCGAGTTGACGACGTCGACCCGTGTGATCAGCTCGTCGACGGAACAGGCGCTGGTCCGCAAGGCCAACGTCGTGCGGGTGACCCAGACGATCTTCCAACGGCGACGCAGCCTCGCCCGAGTCGAGGTGGCCACCGCCTCCGGCACGATCACGCTCGGGATGATCCCGATCGAGGAAGCCGACGCGGTGCGCGACCTCATCGTCTACGGCGTCGAAACCGACCGCCGCTCCTGGATGTGACCGACTGGTGCCGTCGTACCCCGTGCCCGCCGCCGGTAGTGTCCACACCGGAGGTGTCCGAGCACCTGGTGGGCTCCGCCGCCTTCAAAGCGGTTGGGACGGGCGATCCCCGTCCGGCGGGTTCGATTCCCGTCCACCTCCGCCATTCTGAATACATCGAATGACCTGGACCTCTGGGGACTTGACGCTCCAGAGCCGGTAGGTCGCCGGCGCAACCTCCAACCGGACGAACTGACCCTCCTCGTCGAAGTCCAGATACGGAGCCTCGGTCTCCACACCGCCGAGGTCGTCGCGTGTGTACTCCACCGGCGCGGCCTCGTCGATCAGGTACAGGCCGGTCACCCGTGACAGCACGGCCGACCCGGACACGTCGGCGTCGGCGATGAGGCCGACCCAGACGTCGTCGTCGGCTTCCACGACGAACGTGCTCGAAGGAACATCCGGCATCAACCGCTCATCGACGACGATCTCGCGGTCGACGGCCCGGCACACCGTCTCGCCGGCGCTGGTGTCGTCGCCAACCCGACCGCACGCAACGGCCACGGCGGCCAAGGCGAGGACGAGGCTCCAGCGAGCGAGGCGCGACATTCGGCGAGGTCGATCTCCCGCCGGTGTGGCGGGCGGCACGAGCGTACTTCCTCGACGCCCATCGTCCGGTCGTCTCCGACCCGACTCACGAGAACGGAGACGCCGACGAACTCGTCGCTGGGAACGCGGTCGATACGTCGGCGGTCCGAGGCCATCAGTAGGTTGGGTACCAGTCCGTCGAACCCTGGGAGAAGCAATGGCCGGTCTCGAGACCACCCCCGACATGTACGACTTGCGGATGTCCGAGCGCGTCCGACCGCTCTACGACGCCGTGAAGAAGTTCATCTACACCGAGGTCGAACCGGTCACGGCGGAGTTCTACCGCCGCGGCGTCGGGCGCGCCGACCACTGGGGCTATGGCGAGGGGCAGCTCGAACTCCTCGAATCGGTCAAGGACAAGGCCAAGGAACAGGGCCTGTGGAACTTCTTCCTGCCCGACGCCGAAACGGGTGAAGGTCTGTCGAACCTCGACTACGCGTACATCGCGATGGAGCTCGGCAAGAACCCGCTCGCGTCGGAGTCGATGAACTGCGCAGCTCCCGACACCGGCAACATGGAAGTGCTCGAACGCGTCGGCACGGCCGAACAGAAGGAGCGCTGGCTCGAGCCGCTCCTGCGCGGCGAGATCCGCTCGGCCTACGCGATGACCGAGCCCGACATAGCCTCCTCCGACGCCAAGAACATTGCATGCAAGGCGGTTCGCGACGGCGACGAATGGGTGATCACGGGCGAGAAGTACTACATCTCGGGCGCCGGCGATCCTCGTTGCAAGATCATGATCACGATGGTGCAGACGAGCCCGGACGGTCCGGCGCACCTGCGTCAATCGCAGATCCTGATTCCGATGGACACGCCCGGCGTCGAGATCCTCGGCCCGATGCACGTGTTCGGCAAGGACGACGCCCCGCACGGTCACATGCACCTGCGGTTCAATGACGTGCGCGTGCCGTACGAGAACGTGCTGCTCGGTGAAGGTCGCGGCTTCGAGATCTCCCAGGTGCGCCTCGGCCCGGGCCGCATCCACCACTGCATGCGATCGATCGGTGCCGCCGAACGCGCCCTCGAGCTGATGGTCAAGCGCGGCCTCACGCGTGAGGCGTTCGGCAAGCGGATCAGCAACCTCGGCAAGAACGTCGAGATGATCGCTCAGTCGCGTATCGAGATCGAGTCGATGCGTCGCATGGTGCTCACTGCGGCCAAGGCGATGGACGAACTCGGCAACGCCGAGGCGCGTGTGTGGGTCAGTGCCGTCAAGGCAATGGTCCCGATCCGGGTCTGCGAGATCATCGACAACGCGATCCAGATCCACGGTGCGACCGGTGTGTCGCAGTGGACGCCGCTGGCCGACATGTACACCTCGCAGCGCACACTGCGTCTGGCCGACGGCCCTGACGAGGTGCACTGGTTCGTCGTCGGCCGCTCCGAGATCGCCCGTTGGGAAGAAGAGGGTGGCAACACCTACGACCCGAAGGTCGAGTACCTCTCGCGAACCGACGACGTCAAGGACGGCATCTTCTCCGGCCCCTGATTACAACAGGGGTCAGACCCGCGATGTAATCGTCAGTAGCCCGTCCCACAGAACGGGGTGGGACGCGCAGCGAACAGTGCGTCGAGGTGGGACAGGACGTCGTAGGTCGCGGTGAGGGCACCGATCGTCGCGAGGTCACGCCACGACACCGCGCCGAGGTAGGCCGCCGAGAGGGTGCCGATGTCGACGCTCAGGTCGGCGCCGCCGTCCGTTCGGACCGATCCGCGACCGGTCACGGTCCATGTGCCGCAGTTCGTGGAGAACATCGGATCGTGGACCTCGATGTTCACGGACGCATCCGATGGTGCGTAGGTGCGGCTGGCGAGCGCGGCGGCGACGTCGAGGATGCGGACCCACTGGTCGTCGAGCCGCTGGCGTACCTCGTAGGCGCGGGCGTCGTGCATCGCGCGCCGAACCGGTTCGTCGACCGGACGCACCTCGGCCTGCCATTGCACGATGAGATCGATGTCGAGCAGGTACCGCCACAACTCCAGTTCGACCTCCGGCGATGCTCCCCACAGGTCGATGAGCTGTCCGCGACCGACGGGATTGACGGCGAACGATTCGTCCCAGTCGACCGAGTAGTGGACATAGCCGTCGTCGAGGCCAGTGCTGTCGGAATGGACGGCCACGAAGGTTCCCTTGCCGAACGGTTCATCGAGCGGCCGACTCGCGTCTTTCAGGATGCGCTTCCACATCCACGCTGGTCGACTGATCGACCCGACGCGCCAGCGCGCAGCACGTTCGTACAGCGACGGCACGACATCGGGGACCTCCCCGTACACGAGGAGCCGTATGGATCCGGGTCGAGGGGGTGTCCGCCACGGCGTGGCGGATCGTGTCGTGACCAACGCCGAGACATCGTCGGTGCCCAGACCGAAGCCGTATCGCCGGTAGATCGACGTCTCGCTGGCGTGGAGGGTGGCGAGCACGTTGCCGCGCTCGTGCGACTCGACGAGGAGGCGGTGCATCATGCGGGTCAGGAGTCCGCGCCGTGTGTGCGTCGGCAGGACCCCAACCCGAGTCACGCCAGCGGTCGGCACCTTCGCGCCGCCTGGGATCGTCGAGTCGAGTCGGAACGCGGCGACGCTTCCCACGCACCGGTCACCGTCCCACGCGGCGAGCGCGTCGCTGCCGTCCCACGACGCACTGCCGGCCTCGAACGTCTCGTCGTTGACAGCGCCGCTGAGCAGCGCCGTGCGGAAGGCATCGATCACGTCACGTCGTTCGTGGACCTCTACGGCTCGGATGTCGACGTCGTTCATCCCCGAACGCTGCCACATCGCACCGACGCGTCGAGCCCCGGTTTCCGAGTCAGGGCCGACTGCGGTCAGACGGCGAGGAGGTCGCGGGCGCCGGTGTCGCTGGAGGGGTGACGCAGCTTGCTCATCGCGCGCGCCTCGATCTGGCGGATGCGCTCGCGGGTGAGGTTGAAGTGCTCGCCGACCTCTTCGAGCGTGCGCGGCTCGCCGCGATCGAGACCGAAGCGCAACTTGAGGATCTCGCGCTCGCGTTCGTCGAGCGGGGCCAGCAACCGCGAGATCTCATCGGGCAGCAGCGCCGTGGCGGCGACTTCGAACGGCGATTCGGCCGAACGGTCCTCGACGACGTCGCCGAGCTCGGCGTCGCCGTCCTCGCGCAGCGGCTCCGACAGCGAGAGCGGCTCGGCGGCGAAGCGCAGCGCTTCGGTCACCTTGTCCTCGGGCATCTCGACTTCCTTGGCCAGCTCGGACAGCGTGGCGGGTCGGCCGTACTTCAGCTCGAGTCGCGAGCGCGCCTTCTGCAGTCGAGCGAGGGTGTCGCCGGCATGGACCGGGAGTCGGATCGTGCGACCGGTGTTGGCGATGCCCCGGGTGATCGCCTGGCGGATCCACCACGTGGCGTAGGTCGAGAACTTGAACCCCTTGCGCCAGTCGAACTTCTCGACCGCGTGCATCAGCCCGAGGTTGCCCTCTTGGATCAGGTCGAGCAGCGGCAGACCGGAGGCCTGGTACTTCTTGGCGATCGACACCACGAGGCGCAGGTTCGACTGGACGAACTGGCGCTCGGCCTCTTCGCCCTGGCGTGCGACGCGGCGCAGCTCGCGTTTCTTGGCAGCGGTGAGTTCGCCGCCGGCGTCGAGTTCGGCGATCGCCTCGTTGCCGGCCTCGATGGCCTTCGCCAGGCGGACCTCGTCGTCCTTCGTCAGCAACGTGTACTGTCCGATATCGGTGAGATAGAGACGAACGAGGTCTTCGTCGTCGCGGTCGACGCGGTCTTTGGCCACCTGGTGCTCCTACTGTGTCGTGTCGACGACGGCGTCGACGTTGCCGGTGCCGTCGTGGAGGATTCGGCGTGCGAGGGTGTCTGTTGGCGAAGCCTGCGGAGAAGGGTGCACGACGATCGACATGAGACGCCGGTCACGATACCGACGCCGCTGCATCCCTCAACCAATGCAGTCAAACAGCAATGCTGGTATCGCAGTTCGAGATGCAAGAGGAAGGTGGATCACCTTGAGTGATGCATCGTGATCAGCGGGGGCGACGAGACCGCCGAGGGGATCGCAGCGGCGACCGCTGGGGAGGCTGGCGAGGTCGAGTTGACCGTGGTGACGATGACGTTCGACGCCATCGACGAGGCAGCGCTGCTCGCGATCCTGTCGAAGTACGTGGTCCTCACCCGAATGCACGACGGGTGTCGGAACGTCGACCTCTGCGCGAGCGTGACCCACCCGGGCCGCCACCTCATCGTGCAGAAGTGGGAGTCGCCCGAACACCAGCGTCTGCACTTCGATTCCGACGTGATGGTGAACATGGCGTCGGCCTGTGTCGGCGTGCTGTCGCACGCTCCCGACATCGATCTCTGGGATCCCACCAGCGCACACGACCTGCGGTGAGCTGGCGGTGAGAACTCGGTAAGGCTCGTTGTTCGCGGGCGCCGCATCGGTGGGTGCGGTTAGAATGTTCCGACCATGTCGAATCCAGTTTTCAATGACGAGTCGTTCAAATCGGCCTCTCAGAACTACAACGCGAAGCTGGCGGGCAACGCCGGAACCGCTGGCTGGGGTGCGCCCACCGCCGGCACCCACACAGCTACGCAGCCGGTCTCCGACGGCCCCGTGTCGGGTTGGCAGAAGGCGATGACCATCAACGGCACCATCACTGCGTCGCTGGTCTTGTTGACCATCCTGCTCGTGTCGGCGTCGTTCGGCTGGTCGGCCGCAACGGGCCCGACGCTCGAGAACGGCGTCGAGACGTACCAGTTCCCCGCTCTTGCCATGGTCGGCATCTTCGTCGGCTTCGGCGCCGTGATGCTGTCGATGTTCAAGCCGAACCTCGCCAAGATCTTCGGTCCGGTGTACGCCATCGCTTACGGCTTCGCCGTCGGTGCGATCTCCAAGGGCTACGAGACCTTCTACAACGGCATCGTGCTGCAGGCCGTGCTCGCGACCGCCTCGGTGTTCCTCGTGATGTTGGTGCTGTACCGCACCCGCATCATCAAGGTCACCGACAAGTTCCGTCGCGCCGTCATCTTCGCAACGCTCGGGGTGATGGTGCTCTACCTCGGGTCGTGGATCTTCAGTATGTTCGGCGGATCGCTGCCGTTCCTGAATGGCGACAACATGGCGCTGAGCATCGTGTTCTCGGTGTTCGTCTGCGGGCTCGCAGCAATGAATCTCGCACTCGACTTCGACTTCATCGAGCGGGCGACGAACGCCGGCATGCCGAAGGCCTACGAATGGGTTGCGGCGCTCGGTCTGGTCGTCACCCTCGTGTGGCTGTACCTCGAGCTGCTGCGCCTGCTGTCGTACCTGCGCCAGTGATGCCGGCGCAGCTGATCCGACCGGTCAGCGCCGAGGCATGACATCCGAACACCCCGGCGACGGCGGCAGCCTCAACGAGGCAGCCGCCGTCGGC
>JBGTCW010000341.1:0-6673 GCA_041748635.1 Ilumatobacteraceae bacterium
ACGAACGTGCGGGGGACACGCATGCGTCGATGTTACGTGCTCCGAGCAGCGAAGCGCGGGACGACCCGTTAAGTTCCAATCATGACGAAGCGGTTCGAGTACTCCCGCTGGGATGGCACGCAGACCGGCTTCGAGTTCGACGCCGATGCGGCCTTCGACGAACTCACCGACGAGCTGCTGTACCACGGCGATGTCAACGCGGCGTTGCGACGCATGATGCAGGAAGGCCTGCGCGACCGCAACGGTGAGCAGCTGCAGGGGCTGCGTGAGCTGCTCGAGCAGCTCCGCGCCGAGCGCCAGAAGCGGTTGGAGAACTCCGACCTCGGGGGTGTCTACGACGAGATCAAGGCGGAACTCGACGACATCATCGACGAAGAGCGTCACGCCGTCGACAACGCCCGCCGCGACGCCGAGAACTCGGGTGACGAACGTCGAGCCGAGAACGCCCGGGCCGCCGCCGACGAACGCAACATGCGTCTCGACCTGATGCCCGACGACCTCGCCGGCAAGGTGCGCGAACTCGACGCGTACAACTTCGAGTCGAAGGAGGCGAAGCAGCGCTTCGACCAGCTGATGGAGAAGCTCAAGGAGCAGCTCATGCAGCAGATGGTCGAGCAGATGTCCGGCGCGATGCAGAACATGACCCCCGAGGACATGGCTCGCATGAAGGACATGATGGCGGCGCTGAACGAGATGCTCGAGAAGCACCAGCGCGGCGAGGCCCCGGGCTTCGAGCAGTTCATGGAGGAGTACGGCGACTTCTTCCCCGAGAACCCCGAGACCGTCGAGGAACTGCTCGAACAGATGGCCAAGCGCATGGCGGCGATGCAGGCCATGATGAACTCGATGACGCCCGAGCAGCGGGCGCAACTCCAGCAACTGTCCGATCAGTTGATGGAGGACATGGACCTGCAGTGGCAGATGCAGCAGCTGTCGGGGAACCTCCAGCAGATGTTCCCGCAGCTCAACTGGAACCAGAGCTACGACTTCGACGGCCAGGACCCGATGGGGTTCCAGCAGGCGATGCAGGCGATGCAGGACATGGGCGACCTCGATCAACTCGAGAACCTGCTGCGCAACGCGTCCAGCCCCGGAGCGCTCGCCGAGGCCGACATGGACCGGGTGCGTGACCTGATGGGCGACGACGCGGCGAAGTCACTCGAGCGGTTGGCGGAGCTCACCAAGATGCTCGAGGAGGCTGGTCTGATCGAGCAGAAGGAGGGCCGGCTCGAGATGACGCCGAAGGGCCTCCGCCGGATCGGCTCCAACGCGCTGCGCGATCTGTTCTCGAAGCTCGCCAAGGACACGCTCGGCCAGCACGACACGAGCAACCTCGGTCAGGGCCACGAGCGCACGTACGACACCAAGGCCTACGAGTACGGCGATCCGTTCCAGCTCGACCTGAACCGCACCATCCGCAACGCACTGCGCCGAAGCGGTGGGGGCACCCCGATCCAACTCGATCCGACCGACTTCGAGATCGAACGCACCGAGCACCTCACACGATCGTCGACGGTGCTGATGCTCGACCTGTCGTTGTCGATGCCGATGCGCGACAACTTCCTGCCCGCGAAGAAGGTGGCGATGGCACTGCACAGCCTGATCTCGTCGCAGTTCCCGCGCGACTATCTCGGCATCGTGGGTTTCTCGGAGACCGCACGCGTCCTCACCGCAGCGCAGTTGCCGGAGGTGTCGTGGGACTTCGTGTACGGCACGAACATGCACCACGGCTTCACGTTGGCGCGCAAGCTGCTGGCCCGGGAGTCCGGCACGAAGCAGATCATCATGATCACCGATGGTGAGCCGACGGCGCACATCATGGACAACGGGATGCCGTTCTTCAACTATCCGCCGGTGCGCGAGACCGTTGAGGCCACGCTGCGTGAGGTGGTGCGCTGCACCAAGGAACAGATCCGCATCAACACGTTCGGATTGGGCGCGGACGGTTCGCTGCGTCACTTCATCGAGCAGATGACCCAGATCAATCGAGGTCGGGCGTTCTTCACCACCCCGGAACATCTGGGTGACTACGTGCTCGTCGACTTCATGCAGGGCAAGCGCGAACTCGCCCGCCGCGGGCGTCGCGCCAGCTGATTCGCGCGCACCGCGCGATTTGTTCGAAATCCGCCCTTGCGAAATTCCCGTGTGCTATGGCAGAATGACGCCACTGTAATTACGCCGCTGTTGATCACCCGTTCGGGGGCGGGTGATCACCGCCAATTCGATGCCCACGGGCCCCAGGGAGTTGCACCACATGCAGTTCATCACCACATCCAGCATCACCGTCACCGCCGTCCCGGTCGAACCCGACCCCGATTGGCACGACTACGCGAACTGCCTCGGTGTCGATCCCGATCTGTTCTTCCCCGAACGTGGTGCGTCGACTCGCGAGGCGAAGGAAGTGTGCCGAGGCTGCGAAGTCCGTCACGACTGTCTCGAGTTCGCATTGCAGAACGGTGAGAAGTTCGGCATCTGGGGCGGGTTGTCCGAGCGCGAGCGTCGCCGGATCCGCCGCCAGCGGGCGCAGGTGGCCCGCAGCACGATCACCGCCTGATCGATCCGACTTCCTCGTGGGCCGCGCCCCGGTCACGTGATCGATGCGGTAACGTGTTCGCATGCCAGGTGGACCCGAATGGATAATCATCTTGGTCGTGGTGCTCGTGCTCTTCGGTGGTTCGCAGCTGCCCAAGCTCGCGAAGAACCTCGGCAAAGCCCAGAAGGAATTCAAGGACGGCATGGCTGACGCCGACAAGCCGACCGATGCGGGCTCGACCACGTCGAGCACCTCGTCCGACGAATCCAAGTAGCCGCTCAGGCGGCGGATTCGACGCGCCGGCGCTTGAGGATGCGGCGGCGCTCACGCTCGCTGCATCCGCCCCAGACGCCGTGATCGATGCGCTCGTCGAGCGCGAACTCGAGACACGTCGAGATCACCGGACAGTCACGACAGATCTTGCGGGCACGGTCGACGCCGACACCGTCGCTCGGGAAGAAAGTTGCGGGTGGATGCAGTCGGCAGTTGCCATCGGCCATCCACGCAGTCGCCGAGTCGGGATCGTGGGGGACGTGCGCTGCTGCCTCGTCGGTGGCCGGTGCTGAGCTGACGGTGATCTTGGCCATGGGGGTGACCCTTCCTGCGATGTGTGCGTGTGGAGTTCTTGGTTTGACGCTGGGTATGTCCCATTGGTTCCCGGATGAATCACACCAGTGTGAAGCACCGAGGTAAGAGGAACATTGGGACCGCAATGTTGCGCTTCTGGCGGCAAACCGTAACACATCCGTAATGTGAATGCGAGGACTTGTGTTCGTTGCTGCCCGCGAACCGGCGGCGACGCCGGCCGATAGAGTCAGCGCCCATGACCGACCTCGCGACCCAGGCCCCTCGGGCCCATGCCCGCATCGTGTACCACGGTCCCGTGGCTCCGCACTGGGAGGTCTACGGCGACTGGGGCGACCGTCAGACGCTCGACGAATTTCGTGCTCGCGTGCTCGCTCGACTGGTCCTGCTGCCTCGCGACGATCCGCAGTTCCGACGCAACCGCGAGCGGATCGTGCGCGATGCCGAGCGCGAGTTGATCACCATCGAGTGGGACCTCGGGTACGCCGAGGACGACGGCTGAGGCCGCTGATCCGGTTGAGACCATCGAGCGACCCGACGAATCGGCGCAGGCGGCACCCGCGATGATCGACGAGCGGATTGCCAATCGGGAACTGAGTTGGATCCAGTTCAACGATCGTGTCCTGCAGCTGGCGACCGAGCCGGGTATCCCGCTTCTCGAGCGAGCCAAGTTCTGTGCGATCGCGGCGACCAATCTCGACGAGTTCTTCCAGGTTCGAGTCGCCGCGCTGAAGGATCAGATCGTCGCCGGCATCGATCGGCCATCGCCCGACGGACGCACGCCCGCCCAGACGCTGGCGGAGGTCGGGCATCGGGTGTTGGAGTTCGTCGACCGGATCGACGGGGCGTTCGTCGACCACCTCGTGCCAGCGCTGAGCGCCGCCGGCATCGAGATCTTGTCGTGGGACGACGTCACCGCCGATGAGCGCGTCGAGCTCGACGGGTGGTTTGACGAACGGGTCTTCCCCGTGCTCACGCCGCTCGCGGTCGACCCCGGACACCCGTTTCCGTACATCTCCGATCTCGCGCTGTCGCTGGCGGTGAACGTCGCCGACCCTGAGACGGGCGATCGACGGTTCGCCCGACTCAAGGTCCCCAAGTTGTTCCCCCGCCTCGTACAGGTGGGGCCCGGTCGGTATCTGCCCGTCGAGCAACTGATCGCCGCCAAGCTCGATCGCCTTTTCGTGGGCATGATCGTCGAGGACTGGGCACCGTTCCGGGTGAGCCGCAATGCGGACCTCACGCTCGAGGAGGAGGAAGCCGACGACCTGCTCGAAGCCGTCGAGATGGAACTCCGTCGGCGCCGGTTCAACAAGGCCGTGCGCCTCGAGGTGTCGCACGACATCGGCGCCGAGGTGCTCGAGTTGCTGGTGCGCGAGCTCGAAATCACGATGGACGACGTCACCTTCCATCGAGCGCCGCTCGATCTGAGCTTCCTGTGGCAACTGTTCGAGCTCGAACGGTCGGACCTGAAGGACGAGCCGTGGCCGGCGGTCACCTCTGGTCGGATTGCTGCCGCCGCCGAGATCGATCGACCGATCTTCGACGTGATGCGTCATCGAGCGGTGATGCTCCATCACCCGTACGAGAGCTTCGCATCCAGCGTCGAGGCGTTCATCTCCCAAGCGGCCGACGACCCCAAGGTGCAGTCGATCAAGATGACGCTGTACCGCGCCGGCGGCGACAGTGCCATCATCCGCAGTCTGATCCGTGCGGCCGAGCGAGGCGTGCAGGTCGCCGTGCTCGTCGAACTCAAGGCGCGCTTCGACGAAGCGAACAACGTGCAGTGGGCGCGCCAACTCGAACGCGCTGGAGTGCACGTCGTGTATGGCATGGTCGGCCTGAAGACGCACAGCAAGGTTGCGCTCGTCGTGCGCGACGACCGTGACCAACTGCGTCGCTACGTCCACATCGGGACCGGCAACTACAACGCCAAGACATCGAGGATCTACGAAGACATCGGCGTGCTCACGTGCGCACCCGACATCGGCGACGATGCACTGCAACTCTTCAACCATCTCACCGGCTACAGCCGCTCGGAGGACTACCGCAACCTGCTCGTGGCACCGCGTGACCTGCGACGCCAGCTCGTCGATCTGATCGAGCACGAGGCATCGTTCGGCCCCGACGGCCACATCGTGTTGAAGTGCAATTCGATCGCCGACGACCAACTGATCGAGACGCTCTACGCCGCGAGCGCCGAAGGGACCCGCATCGACTTGATCGTGCGCGGGATCTGCTGTCTGCGAGCCGGTGTGCCCGGGTTGTCGGAGACGATCCGAGCGCGCAGCATCCTCGGGCGCTACCTCGAGCACAGCCGCATCTACCGCTTCGGCCACGGCAATGTCGTGCACGGCGAGCGGCTCCCGACGGCCGCCTCCGACGCGGTGTATCTGATCGGTTCAGCCGATCTGATGCCGCGCAATCTCATCCGTCGCGTCGAGGTGATGGTGCCGATCGAGCATCCCCGCCACACCGCCGCCTTGGACCAGGCGCTCGACTTCGCGCTGGCCGACGACGTCGTGGCGTGGGAACTGCAGGCGGACAACACCTGGAGCCGGGTCGGACCGACGAATTCGTTCGAGCCCCACAGCCAGGAGCGGATGTACCGCTGGACGGTCGAGCAGCAGCTCAGCAGCCGATCTTGAGCTGATCCGGAGATCGTTCGCCGAATCGTCGGTGTCCGTTCACCTCTCGTTCACCAACTTCGCCCTTTCGGTTCACTTGGGTTCTCTAGGTTGCCCGCCGTGCCACCGGAAAGACCGACGGCGCGTGAACAGCACATGACTGAACACCCCCATCCCCAAACGAATGGAGTTCCAATCGTGAACACTCCCAAACGCCGCATTCTTGCTGGCGCCCTTGCGTTGACCCTCGTTGCCGCAGCCTGCGGCAGCGACGATGACACCGCCAGCGAGGCGACCGACGCCCCAGAGGCGACCGAAGCTCCCGAAGCCACGGACGCTCCCGAGGCAACCGACGCTCCCGAGGCAACCGACGCCCCCGCTGAAGGCGGCGGCGACCTGTCCGGCAGCATCTTCATCTCCGGATCGTCGACGGTCGAGCCGATCTCGATCGCCGCCGCCGACGTGTTCGCCGACCGGAACCCCGGCGTGGCGATGACCGTCGAGGGTCCTGGTACCGGCGACGGTTTCGCCAAGTTCTGCAACGGCGAATCCGACTCTTCCGGCGCCTCGCGGGCGATGAAGGCGGAGGAGATCGAGATCTGCGAGCAGAATGGCATCGACTTCATCGAGCTCCAGGTCGGTGTCGACGGCATCGCCGTCTTGACCTCACCTGAGAACACGTCCGTCGAGTGCCTGTCGTTCGTCGACATGTACGCACTGCTCGGCCCGGACGCCACCGGCCGCAGCAACTGGTCCGAGGCGACGGCTCAGGCCGACGAGATCGCCGCCACGGTGACCGACTTCGGCGCGGTGAACACGCCGTACCCGGACGCATCGCTGGCCGTGACGGCCCCCGGTGAGGAGTCGGGCACGTTCGACTTCTTCCTCGAGGAGGTCATCGAGGGCGTCGGTGAGGCGCTCGGCGTCG
>JBGTCW010000342.1:0-6507 GCA_041748635.1 Ilumatobacteraceae bacterium
ACGGCAGCGACATCGCCCGCCCCCACGGGTTGCGACTCGTCGACGGCGAGCCGCTCCACGGGCCGACGGCTGCGCTCGACATCGAACTCGAGGTCGGCGCGGTGATCGGCGCGCCGTCGACGCGCGGTGAGCCCATCTCGACCGCCGACGCCGAGCAGCACCTGTTCGGGCTGTGCCTCGTCAACGACTGGTCGGCGCGTGACATCCAGGCCTTCGAGTACCAACCGCTCGGCCCGTTCCTCGGCAAGAGCTTCGCCACGTCGATGTCGCCATGGATCGTCACGCTCGACGCGCTCCAACCCTTCCGGGTCGAGCCGCCCGTGCAGGATCCTCCCGTCGCGGACCATCTGCGCACCTCCGGCCCGACCGGCTTCGACCTCCACCTCGAAGTCGAGCTGCAGGGCGAGGTGATCAGCCGCACATGCTTCGCCGACATGTACTGGTCGCCGGCGCAACAGATCGCCCACATGACGACCAACGGAGCGAACGTGCGCGCCGGCGACCTATTCGCATCGGGAACGGTGTCCGGCCCGACGACCGGGAGCGAAGGCAGCCTGATCGAACTGACGTGGCGGGGTGAGCGACCGGTCCACCTGTCCGACGGCACCACCCGCACGTTCCTGCTCGATGGTGACACCGTGACGCTGCGGGGATGGGCCGGCGCCGATCCCGCCACCCGGATCGGCCTCGGCAGCGTCACGGGAACGATCGTGACGGGAACGGCCATCACAGCGACGAGCAACGCGAGCGAAGGGAACTGACATGCCCTACTACCGATCGGTCGGCGACGTGCCGGCCAAGCGCCACACCCACCACCACGACGATGACGGGCACCGCTTCGCCGAGGAACTGATGGGCCAGGAAGGGTTCTCGTCGAACTCGTCGCTGCTCTACCACCGCCACTCACCCTCCGCGCTCAGCGCCATCGAGCCCGCATTACAACAGGGGTCAGACCCGCGATGTAATCCGTCGGCCGCGACGCCTGACGTACCGCTCACACCCCGACACATCCGCACGTCGTCGGTCGAGTTCGGCGCCGGCGCCGACGTCGTCACCGGTCGCGCCCTGCTGCTCGCCAATGACGACGTCGAGGTCGCGTGGGTGGACGCTCGCCACGACAGTGCGCTGTACCGCAATGCCGTCGGCGACGAACTCGTCTACGTCCAACACGGCACCGGCCGCCTCGACTCGGTGTTCGGTCGACTCAAGGTCGGTCCCGGCGACTACGTCGTCGTGCCGGCATCGACCACGCACCGCTGGATCGTCACCGGCGATCAGCCGCTCGGCGCGCTCGTCATCGCCAGCCGCGGGCACGTGTCGCCGCCGGCGAAGTACCTGTCGCGGTACGGCCAGTTCCTCGAACACGCCCCGTACTGCGAGCGCGACCTCCGCGCCCCGACCGAGCTGATGATCGTCGACGACGACGATCTCGACCGTGAGAGCCGGGACGACGGCGTGCCCGTCCTCGTGCGCAACCGCGCGGGTTGGTCGTGCCACGTACATCGCTATCATCCCTTCGACGTCGTCGGCTGGGACGGCTGCGTGTACCCGTACGCATTCAACATCGGCGACTTCGAGCCGATCGTCGGCAGGCTCCACCAGCCGCCACCGGTCCACCAGACCTTCGAGCTGCCCGGCGCCGTCGTGTGCTCGTTCGTACCGCGGCTGTTCGACTTCCACCCCGACGCGGTCAAGGTGCCGTACCACCACGCCAACACCGACTCCGACGAGATGCTGTTCTACTCCGCCGGCAACTTCATGAGCCGCGCCGGATCTGGTATCGACGTCGGGTCGATCTCGTACCACCCCGCCGGTTTCGTCCACGGACCGCAGCCGGGCAGTATCGAGGCCAGCCTCGATCACACCGCGACCGAAGAGGTGGCGGTGATGCTCGACACGTTCGCCCCGTTGCGTGTCACCGACACGGCTCGTGCGGCGTCCGACGACGGCTACCCGTTCACCTGGTCGCGTTGATCTCGCCGGAAGTTCCCGCAAGCAATCGGGTGATCGATTCGTCGGTGGCGGTCTCGTAGAAGCCGCCGACGACGTCGACGACGTGCTGCAGCGACTGCCCCTCGAACAGCACCGGCTGGTAGTGGTCGATGTCGTACGCCGTCGTACCCATCTCGACGATGCCGATCGGACGGATCTCGGCGTGCTCGCCGAACCACTGCAGTTCGCCCGGCGAGCTGAGCAGGCCGGCGCCGTACGCCTTCGTCACCCCAGCTTCTCGCACGACACCGAACTCGACGGTGAACCAGAATACGTCGGCGATCATCAGGCGTGCCCGCTCGTCGTCGAGGCGTCCGATCACGGCACCGGCCAGCCGGTGGAGTTCGGCGATCTCGGGGCAGGCCAGGCAGTTGGCGTGGCCCATCACCTCGTGGATCACGTCCGGTTCGGGCGTGTAGAGCGGCGAACCCTCCCACCGCAGGTATTGCGTCGAGGCGAACAACCGGCGGGCGAGAGCGTCGAAGAACTCGTCGGCCGGAAGCAACCCGGCGACCGCCCGGTAGCCGAACCCGGTGAGCGGGCGGAGCCAGGCGTCGACCTCGATCAACTGCGGGACCCGGTCGGTCGGCAGGCCGAGCCCATCGCGGGCGGCGAGGACGCCGGCGGATGCGTGGCGTTCCCAGAGCGGCCCCAGCGTGGCGGCGACCGTGGCCCACACCTTGTGTTCGATCTCGGAGTAGGCGATGACTGCGGGCGGAGCATCGAGCCCCGCGGCGAGCGAGGCGATCTCCTGGCGCCGCGCCCGATACGAGGCCGGAGCGGCATCGGTGTCGGTGGACGCTCGCATCCGTCGATGGTGCCACGGTTGCGCCGTTCGGTGGACCAAGTCATCGAGAACCAGACGATCGTCGGGTGAGGCGGATGATGTTGATACGTTCGGACAGATGATCGAGCTCGACGACATCGACCGCCGGATGATCGACGAGTTGCGCCGCGACGGTCGCATGACCGCACCGGCGCTTGCCGAGGCGATCGGTATCGGTCGGGCGACGGCGTACTCCCGTCTCGACCGACTCGTCGACACCGGGACCATCTCGGGCTTCTCGGCGCGTGTCGATCCGACCGCCGTCGGTCTGACCGTGACGGCGCTGGTGCTGGTCAACGTGAGCCAGGGATCCTGGCGCGACCTGCGCGAACAGCTGAGCGCACTGCCGGGCGTGGAGTGGCTGGGCGTTGCCGCCGGACGCTTCGACTTCGTCCTGCTGGTTCGGGCCGACTCGCTCGCTCACCTCCGCGACGTCGCACTGCGCGAACTGCAACAGATCGACGGCGTGCGGTCGGCGGAGACGGTCGTCCTGCTGGACGAGATCGACCGACGCGATCGTCCGATCTGGGCCTGAGCGATCCGATGGTCTGCGACGTCTTTTGAGCTGATCGACTGTCCGGCTGCCTTCGCCGCCGACCGACGCTGATCGCAATGCTGGACAAGGCGGGGTTCTCGTAGACCGCAAACCCCGCACCGACGACCTTGTGCAGGTGGGGTACCGAGAGGGAGAGGCGTTGCCGCCGGGGCCCACACCTGCGACGCTGATCAGCGTGCTCGACGACACGGCCGTGACCCGGCTCGACGACCTGTTCCGCAGCTGGGAACGCGATCGCGGCCTGTCCGGCACGGCGCTGGTGACTGCGCACGGACGTACGGTGTTCGAGGGTTGCTACGGACTTGCCGACCGTGCCACGGGGATCCCGGTGGCCCCCTGCACCCGGTTCGGGCTTGCTTCGGTGACCAAGATGTTCACCGCCGTTGCGGTCGCAGACCAGGTCGCGCAGGGCAGGCTCCGCTTCGACCAGCCGGTAATCGAGGTCCTGCCTCCGCCACGCAGGCCGTCGACTCTGCGCGACGACGTCACCGTCCACCACCTGCTCTGCCACACCTCCGGCATCGCCGACTACTCCGAGGAGGACGAGGACACCGCCGGGTACGTCGAGGAGTACGGCTCGTTGTGGCGCGAACGGCCCAGCTACTCGATGCGGGCCCCGGCGGACTTCCTCCCGCTGTTCGGGGACCTACCGCCCTACCGTGCACCGGGCGAGCGCTACCAGTACTCCAACGCCGGGTTCATCGTGCTGGGGCTCGTCGTCGAGGACGTGACCGGGAGGCCGTTCACCGAGGTGGTCGAGGAGCGGGTGCTCGCCCGGGCGGGGATGGCCTCCAGCGGCTTCTTCCGTCTCGACGAGGCGCGGCCCGACGTCGCTGTCGGCTACCTTCCGCGCAGCTCGCCCGAGGCGGTCTCGCGCACGAACGTGTACAGCGTGCCGGTCGTGGGTGGCCCCGACGGCGGGGCCTTCGCCACGACCGGGGACCTGGACCGGTTCCTGACCTCCTACGACGACGGGACGTTGCTCGGCGACCTCCGCGACACGGTGCTGCACCCGCACGTCGAGATGGCGGACATGCCCGGCTTCCGCAGCGGTTACGGGGTCCACCTGTACCCCGACGGCCGGTACGGCCACGGTGGGGGCGACCCCGGTGTCGAGGTGCTCGTCCACCGCTGGCCCGCCGACGCCGTCGACCTGGTGGTGCTCTGCAACATGGAGGGCCTTGCCGGGGACGTACGCGACGCCGTGGTCGAGGCGTGGCAGGAGTCCGTCCAGCAGTGATGCGCCGCCCTGCTGGCTGTCACATTCCCTGCGTGGCGTTCGTCTTGTTGGTGAGCCTCGAACCAGGGGTCACCCACTGATGGGCACGAACGACAGGAGCGAACAATGGAGATGGCGGCAACGGAGATCGATGTAGCGATTGTGGGTGGAGGGCTTGCAGGCTTGACCGCTGCAGCGTTTGCTGCAAGGGCGGGCGCCACCGTCTTCGTGTTCGATGCCCGCAGCAGCCTCGGAGGTCGGGCACGAACGGCAACGTGCGACGGGTTCCACTTCAACGAGGGCCCTCACGCGCTGTACCGGGCGTCGGCGGGCGCCGCAGTCATCCGGGAGTTGGGGATCCGTCCGCAGGGCGGCCGAGCACCGTTGCTCCGAAGCCGCTTCTCGTTGGATGGTCGGTTGCGAAGGACGCCACCGCGGCGTGCCCTCGCGCAGTTCCTGGGACTGGTTCGCCAGCTGGGCGCCGATGGTCGCGATCCCGGTCTCGTGCACATCAGCGCTCAGGAATGGATCGAGGGTCGCGTCGTCGACCCGACTGGCCGGCAGTTCGCCGCAAGTGCCGTCCGGGTCAGCTCCTACAGTGGTGATCTGTCCACGTTCTCAGCCGACGCAGCAGTCGCTCAGCTGTCCGCAGCATTGCGCGGGGTCACCTACTTGCATCACGGGTGGGGACAACTCGTGAGCGCACTCGAGGGCGTGGTCCGAGCAGGCGGTGCGATCATCGACACCGACGCCAAGGTCACGACGGTTGAACCGGACGGTGATCGAGTGGTGATCGGCCTCGACGACGGGCGACGACTGGTTGCCCGTTCGGTGGTGCTCGCAGTCGGTGGGCCGAGTGTGGCGGCCCGCCTGGTGGGCGGTCGCAGCGCGGTGCTCGATGGAGCGGCAGCGTCGGCCGTCCCGGTACGCGCGGCGTGCCTCGACTTGGGTCTTCGCCGACTTCCGAGGTCGTCGACGCGATTCGTGCTGGGCGTCGACAAGGCCACCTACGCCAGTGTTCACACCCCGGCTGCCCGACTCGCCGACCACGGTCACGTCGTGCATCTCATGCACTACGAGCCTGAGGACCACATCGGCGTCGGCTACCTCGAGGCACTCGCCGACGAACTGCAGCCCGGCTGGCAGAGTGAGGAGGCGGCCCGGCAGGTCGGCCAGCGGCGGGTGGTCGCGTTCGATCGACCGCAGCCCGGTACCGGTCTCCGCGGTCGTCCGGGCTCGATCGTCGCCGATCTCCCGGGTGTGTTCGTTGCCGGCGACTGGGTCGGACCCTCCGACCTGCTCGGCGGCGCTGCCCTCTCGAGTGGCAAGGAGGCGGGCTTGTCGGCGTGTCGGCATCGGACGCCAGATCGGTCGAGCCATTCAGTGGAGACCGTGCCGTGACCGACGGCGCTCTGGACCGATTCGAGCCGCATCGCAATCGGCTGTTCGGCGTGGCGTACCGGATGACGGGCTCGGTCGCCGACGCTGAGGACTGCGTGCAGGAGGCCTTCGTGCGGTGGCAGCGAGCCGACCGCTCGGTCGTCGAGAATGACGAGGCTTTTCTCGTGCGCACGCTCAGTCGCCTGGCGATCGACCGTCAACGACAGGTCACCCGACGACGCGAGACCTACGTCGGTCCGTGGCTGCCCGAGCCGCTCCTCGGACCGGTGGACCAGCTCGCTGCCAACACCGCCGACCCGGCCCACGAAGCCGAGGTTGCCGACTCGCTCTCGTTCGCGTTCCTCGTGATGCTCGATCAGCTGTCGGCGGCCGAGCGAGCGGCGTTCATCCTCCATGACGTCTTCGGCGTGCCGTTCGACGAGGTGGCGATCACGCTCGAGCGCGAGACCGAAGCGTGTCGCCAGCTTGCGAGCCGCGCCCGGCGCAAGTGGCGCGGCGCGGCCGCGGGCGTGC
>JBGTCW010000343.1:0-5343 GCA_041748635.1 Ilumatobacteraceae bacterium
TGCGTCGCAGCGATCAGCCGCGCAGCGTGAGGCCGCGCTCGTCGAGCTTGGCCTTGACCTCGTCGAGGCTCTTCTGGCCGAAGTTGGTGATGTTCAGCAGGTCGTCCTCGGTCTTGGTCAGCAGTTCGCCGACGGTGTTGACCTGAGCACGCTTGAGGCAGTTGTTGGGACGCTCCGACAGATCGAGGTCCTCGATCGGGAGGTCGAGGTCGGGCGAGCTGACCGCGGCGTCGACGATCTCGCCGAGCTCGAGGCCCTTGGGCTCGTCGGACATCGTGGCGACCAGATCGACGAGCGAGCGCAGCGTGGCGCCGGCCGAGGCGAGTGCGTCGGCTGCGGTGATCGAACCGTCGGTCTCGATCTCGATCACGAGGCGGTCGTAGTTCGTTGCCTGCTCGACGCGGGTCGGCTCGACGTCGAACGACACACGGCGCACCGGGCTGAAGATGGCATCGATCGGGATGACGCCGATCACGCGGTTGTCGTCTTCACGATTGCTCGAGAGGTAGCCACGGCCCTGCTCGACGGTGAGGTCGATCGCGAGGCGGCCCTTGGAGTTGAGCGTGGCGATGTGGAGATCCTTGTTGAGGACCTCGACGTCGGCCGGGCACTCGATGTCGCCGGCCGTCACCGCGCCAGCGCCGCGAGCGTCGAGACGCATCGCAACGGGCTCGCTCGACACGGAGGTCACGACGATGTCCTTGAGGTTCAAGATGATGTCGGTGACGTCCTCGGCCACGCCGGGGATCGTGTCGAACTCGTGGAGCGCGTCGTCGAAGCGAGCCGTCGTGATCGCCGCGCCGGGGATCGACGACAGCAGGGTGCGACGCAGCGAGTTGCCGAGCGTGTGACCGAAGCCGGGCTCGAGGGGGCCGACGGCAAAACGGCCGCGATTGTCGGACTCCTCGCCGAGGGCTTCGATGGTGGGGCGCTGCATGACGAGCATTGGGGCCGGGACCTTTCCGGGTGTTCGAGTGACGTACTGGACGTTCGAGGGTGTTACTTGGAGTAGAGCTCGACGATGAGCGACTCGCGTACGGGTACGTCGATGTGCTCTCGCTCGGGCAGGCTGCGAACCGTCACGGCCTTGCCGCCGTCGCTCGCTTCGAGCCACCCGACGAGCGAGCGGTCGAGCGTGTCGATGTTGTGCTGGATGACGATCATCTTCTGCGCCTTCGGCGACAGTGAGACGACGTGGCCCTTCTTGCAGCGGAAGCTGGCGATGTCGACGCGCTTGCCGTCGACGAGGATCAACCCGTGGTTCACGAACTGACGTGCCTGCGGGCGGCTGGACGCCCACCCCGCGCGGTACACGACGTTGTCGAGGCGCTGCTCGAGGAGGCGCAGGAGGATCTCGCCGGTCGGACCCTGGAGGCGGTTGGCCTCTTCGTAGGTCTTCTTGAACTGGCGCTCGAGCAGGCCGTAGATGTACTTGGCCTTCTGCTTCTCCTGCATCTGGGCGAGGTACTCGCTGCCGGCATTGCGGCGGCGTGTTCGTCCGTGCTGGCCGGGCGGGAAGGGTCGGCGCTCGAGCGCCTGGCGGCCCTTTTCGTTCTCGAAGATGTTGACCGAGAGGCGGCGCGAGATGCGCACCTTGGGTCCAGTGTAACGAGCCATGTCAGCCCCTCCGTCGCTTGGGCTGGCGGCATCCGTTGTGGGGAACCGGGGTGACGTCCTTGATCGAGGTGACCTCGATGCCGGTCTGCTGGATCGAGCGCACGGCGGTGTCGCGACCCGAACCGGGCCCCTTCACCTGCACCTCGGCGCGGCGCAGGCCGTGCTCGATGGCGGCCTTGCCGGCCTTCTCGGCGGCTTGCTGCGCAGCGTAGGGCGTGCTCTTGCGGCTGCCCTTGAAGCCGACGCCACCCGACGATGCCCAGGCGATGACGTTGCCCTCGGTGTCGGTGATGGAGACGATCGTGTTGTTGAACGAACTCTTGATGTGCACGATGCCCGTGCTCACGTTCTTGCGGTCGCGCTTGCGCGGACGGCGGCTCGCGGTTGGCTTCGCCATTACTTTCGATCCTTCACTTGCGGGCTGCCTTCTTCTTGTTCGCAACGGTGCGCTTGGGCCCCTTGCGGGTGCGAGCATTGGTGTGGGTGCGCTGACCGCGGACCGGCAGGCCCTTGCGGTGTCGGACGCCCTGGAGGCATCCGATCTCGATCTTGCGCTTGATGTCGCCCTGCACATCGCGGCGCAGGTCGCCCTCGATCTTCAGGTTCTGATCGATGTAGGTACGGATGCGGTTGACCTCGTCCTCGGTCAGGTTCGAGACCTTGGTGTTGGGATCGAGTTCGAGCGCTGCGCAGATCGTCTGCGACGTGGGCAGTCCGATCCCGAAGATGTAGGTGAGCGAGATCTCCAACCGCTTTTCGCGGGGGATGTCGACGCCGGCGATACGTGCCATGTGATTCTCCTGTGCCCCTCAGCCCTGGCGCTGCTTGTGACGGGGATTGGTGCAGATGACCATGATGCGACGATGGCGACGAATCACCTTGCAGTTGTCGCACATCGGCTTGACGCTGGGTCGTACTTTCATCGTGGCTCTCTTACTTGTACCTGTACGTGATGCGACCTCGGGTGAGGTCGTAGGGAGTGAGTTCCACCTGCACCTTGTCGCCGGGGAGGATACGGATGTAGTGCATCCGCATCTTGCCGGAGATGTGGGCCAAGACTTCGTGCCCGTTGTCGAGCGCGACCTTGAACATGGCGTTGGGAAGCGATTCGAGGATCTTGCCTTCCAGCACGATCGCGTCTTCCTTTGGCTTTGGCAGGGGGTTCTCCTCACTTGTTTCGTGGCCGCACACGACAGCAACAGCTGGCGAGCACGGTAAGCGGACTCTGATCGTCGCGATCGACGTCAGCGCATGCGCCACCATCGATTGCGGGTCTGCGGACAGACCGGCGAACCATGCTAGCGGCGGCAATTCGCAGATCCAATGGTGCGATCCGCCGGTTTTCTCCCGGATTGTGCTAGCGCAACTCACTCTCGCGATGAGCGAAACCAGCGTATGTGCGTGGTTCGCTCATCGCACGGCCCGACGCCCCGCCTGCGATGAGCCAAACCGGCGTATGCGGGTGGTTCGCTCATCGCAGGGTGGGGCCGACCGCGGTACGGTTCCACACATGCACGATCTGGTGGTTCGAGGGGGCGTCGTCGTCGACGGGACGGGTGCCGATCGGCGCATGGCCGACGTGGCGATCGACGGCGACACGATCGTCGAGGTCGGCGCCGACATCGGCCGCGGTCGTCGCGAGGTCGATGCCGAGGGGATGATCGTCACCCCTGGTTGGGTCGACATCCACACGCATTATGACGGCCAGGTCACGTGGGACCCCGAGCTCGCCCCGTCGTCGGTCAACGGTGTCACCTCCATCCTGCTCGGCAACTGCGGCGTCGGGTTCGCTCCTGTCGCACCCGATCGGCACGGCTGGCTGATCGAGCTGCTCGAAGGCGTCGAGGACATCCCAGGGACGGCGCTCAGCGAGGGCATGAGCTGGGGATGGGAGTCGTTCCCCGAGTATCTCGACGTGCTCGACACGATGCGCTGGACGATCGACGTCGGCACCCAAGTGCCGCACGCTGCGCTGCGCACGTACGTGATGGGCGAGCGGGGCTCCGACGTCGATGCCGCCGCCAGCGCAGACGAGATCGCTCGGATGTCGACGCTGTGCGAGGAGGCGATCCGTGCCGGCGCGATGGGCTTCACCACGTCGCGCACGTACGTCCATCGGACCTCGCGGGGACAGCAGATCGGCACGCTGCGCGCCAGCGCCGACGAGGTGCTCGGCATCGCGGCGGCGCTGCGACGGGCGGGGTCGGGCGTCGTGCAACTCATCTCCGACGCCTACCAGTCGACCGACGACGAGTTGGTCGCCCACGAGATCGAACTCCTCGGTCGCATCGCCACCGAGGTCGGCCGGCCGCTGAGCTTCACCGTGCAGCAGAACGACGACGCGCCCGACCGGTTCCGCGAGCTGCTCGCCGCCATCGGCGCCTGGAACGCTGGTGGTGCGGACGTCAAGGCCCAGGTCGGGGTCCGCCCGATCGGGGTGCTGATCGGCCTCCAGGCCACCGCCAACCCGTTCATGTTCTGCCCGTCGTACCGCCAGCTGCACACGCTCACCCACGACGAGCGCCTGGTGCGGCTGCGCGATCCCGAGCTCCGTCGCCGCCTGCTCGACGAGCACCGGGCGTCCACACCGTCGGGCTTCGTCGGCATCCTGCACTCGGGCTACGACCGCATGTATCCGCTGTCCGATCCTCCGGACTACGAACCGACACCGGCCGACAGCGTCGCGGGGCGAGCGGCGGCCAGTGGTGCGGCACCCGACGAGTTCCTCTACGACCTGCTGCTCGACGACGACGGCGGCCGCCTGCTCTACATCCCGCTGATGAACTACGCCCGCGGCGATCTCGACGACGTCCACGAGATGTTGACCTCGCCGAACGCCATGTTCGGGCTGTCGGACGCCGGCGCCCACTGCAACTCGATCTGCGACGGCAGCTTCCCGACGACGGCGATCACCCACTGGACGCGAGACCGATCGCGGGGCGAGCGGCTCCCGCTCGAGTTCGTGGTGCACCATCAGACCCAGCGCACGGCTCGACACGTCGGGTGGACCGATCGCGGCGTCATCGCGGCCGGGATGCTCGCCGACCTGAACGTGATCGACTACGAGCGACTGACCCTGCACCCGCCGCAGCTCGTCGCCGACCTCCCGGCCGGGGGCACGCGGTTGATGCAGGCAGCCGACGGCTATCGCGCCACCGTCAAGCGTGGCGACGTGATCGTCGACGACGGGGTGCTGACCGACGCCCGACCCGGTCGACTCCAGCGCAACCGGTGACGAGTCGCTGATCGCCGGTCGCACTCCGGCCCCGTCGTCATGCTCGAGTTCGTCACCGCAGTCGCCGTCGCGTTCGGCGTGGTGTTCATCGCCGAACTCGGCGACAAGACCCAACTCCTCGCGCTCGGCTTCGGCGCCCGCTACTCGCTGCGAACGGTGGCGATCGGTCTCACCCTCGGCTACGGAGCCGCAAATCTCATCGCCACCGCCGTCGGCGCGGTCCTCGGCGCTGCGCTCCCCGACCGCCCGATCCAGATCGCTGGCGGCCTGGTGTTCCTCGGCTTCGCCGCATTCACCCTCCGCCGCAGCGGCAGCGACGAAGGCGCCGACGAGTCGGTCGGTGCCGCTCCAGCGAAGTCGAGCGCGGTCGCCGTGGTGATGTCGATCGCTGCATCGATCGCTGTGGCCGAGATGGGCGACAAGACGCAGATCGCCACCACCACCCTGGCGTCGCAGTCCGCTCCGGTCGGCGTCTGGATCGGCGCCACCGT
>JBGTCW010000344.1:0-7173 GCA_041748635.1 Ilumatobacteraceae bacterium
TCCCGGCGCGTTGGCCGTCCTCGACGAGCCGTCGAACGTCTTCGAGGTAGACGCCGGCGCCTTCGGCGAGCACCTCGGCGACCTCGGGATCGCTGCGTTCTACGTCGAGCAGTGCGAAGTACGCGGCATGGTCGGCCATGAACCGAACGCTCGCCTCGGCCCCGTCGGCGATCCGGGTGATCACGTCGGCGGTCGGATCCATCGCGGCCCCCTGGGCGCGGCGCAGACGCAGACGCATCGTGCGCACGAGCTCGGCGAAGAGCGCACCCTTCGTCGGGAAGTACCAGTAGAAGAGGCCCTTCGCTACGCCGGCTGCAGTGCAGATGTCGGCGATGCGGGTCGACGAATAGCCGCGCGCGGCGAACAGCTCGCCGGCTGCATCGAGGAGTTGCTGCTTACGCTCGAGTCCGTGCTCGGTGTGGCGGCGTTCGTCGACGGTGTCGAGACGTTCGGCGCTGGGACTGGTCACAGTGACAGTCCAACCGAAACTTGACCCGCCGGTCAAGGCGGCGCACTCCAACTACTCTGCACGATGTGGCCGCCACCCGTGATGAACGCGTCGGCACCCGGAGTCGGAACGAGAAGTGGCAGAACGTGCCGCTGCGCATCGAGATGTCCGAGTGCATCAATTGCGATGCGTGCCTGCGGCACTGCCCGCCGCACTTCGGCGCGATCTTCAATCATGGCCCCGACGTGATCATCGTGCCCGAGCTGTGCAGCGGATGCGACAAGTGCCTGCCGGTGTGCCCGGTCGACTGCATCTACCCGGATCCCGACTGGCGAGACACGCCGACGCCCGACGACTGGTGGCTCGAGCCGAACGGGCCCGACGACCCATACCGGTAGATTTCCGACATGAGCACGCCCGCCGTCCTGCCCGAAGCCGAGCCGATGTCGCAGGTCGGCAGCACCAACGTCGGGGTGCTCGTGATCCACGGGTTCACGGGCAACCCGTCGTCGATGCGTGGCATTGCCGAGGCGATGGTCGAGCTCGGCCATCACGTCGAGATGCCTCGTCTGCCGGGTCACGGCACCACGATCGAGGACATGCTTCCGACGACCTGGGCCGATTGGACCGGCGAGGTCGCCGCAGCGCACGCTCGGCTCGCTGATCGGGCCGAATCGGTCGTCGTCGTCGGGCTCAGCATGGGTGGAGCACTGACGCTGTGGTCGGCGTTCGAGTTGACACCGGTGAACGGGATCGTCTGCATCAACGCCGCCACGGTCCCGCATGCGCCGGAGGTCCTGACAATGATCCAGGAGATGGTCGACGACGGCACCGAGATGGCTCCCGCCATCAGCGGCGACATCGCCGACCCGGAAGGCGAGGAGAACGGCTACGACGGCACTCCACTGCGCCCGCTGCTGTCGTTCGTGCACGAGGGACTCTCGCCGATGACGGATCGCTACGGCGAGCTGACGATGCCGCTGTTGTTGATCACCTCACGCCAGGACCACGTCGTCGAGCCCGCGAACAGCGAGCACCTCGCAGCCACCTATGGCGGCGACGTCGAACACGTGTGGTTGGAGCGCAGCTACCACGTAGCGACGCAGGACTACGACGCTGCCGACATCCAGCGGATGACCGGCGAGTTCGTTGCCCGCGTGACCGCGAGCTGAGGGTCCCGCTCGATGATCGCCTCCATCCCCAGCCCGTCGTTCAACTCGATCGACATCGGGCCACTGAGCCTCAACCTCTACGGGTTGATGATCGCGCTCGGCGTGATCGCGGCGGTGTGGCTGTTCGGACGCCGACTCGAAGAGCGCGAGATCGGCACGCGCGACGATGCCAGCTCGATCGCAATCTGGGCGGTCCTCGCCGGGGTCATCGGCGCCCGGCTCTATCACGTTGCGACCGACTGGGACCTGTTCGCTGACGACCTCGGCCGCATCCCCCAGATCTGGAAGGGGGGCCTGGGGATTCCCGGTGGCCTCCTGCTCGGTGCACCGGTGGGGCTGTACCTCGCGAAGAAGCGGGGGATTCCGTTGGCGGCCGCAGCGACCTGTGCGGCGCCCGCCATCCCACTCGCGCAGTCGATCGGGCGATGGGGCAACTACTTCAACCAGGAGCTCTACGGCCGCCCGACCGATCTGCCGTGGGCGCTCGAGATCGACGCACAACACATCGACACCACGCTGTATGCGGTCGGGACCACGTTCCATCCGACGTTCCTCTACGAATCGCTGTGGAGTCTCGGGCTGTGCCTGTTGCTGCTCTGGATCGACAAGCGGTTCCGCCCGGCGCCCGGCCAGCTCTTCGTGATGTACATCATCGGCTACGGCATCGGCCGGTTCTGGGTCGAGGGGCTGCGCATCGACCGCGCCGACGAGATCGCAGGTCTGCGGGTGAACCAGTGGGTGTCGATCGTCGCGGTCGTTCTCGGCATAGTCGTGCTCGCCTGGATGCGCCGTCACCCGATCCCCGAGCCGGTGATCGGCGACGGTCTCGACGCCACCACCATCACCACCGACGATGCCGATGACGACGATGGCGACGACACCAGCGACGACGACACCAGCGACGACGTGCCGGAGGTAACCATCGACGAGCGATGAGCGAAACCGGCGCATGTGCGTGCCTGGCTCATCGTTGGCCGGGGTGGGTCTGCTGCGATGAGCGAGACCTGCCGGATCCGCTGGTTTTGCTCATCGCTGGTGGGACTGGTGCTCGGAGCGGGTCGACGATCGCGAGGCGGTGAGCGAGGTTGCGGCGTGGTGAACTGGAGCGGTGTCCGAGCTGGTTCATCTCCGAGGAGCAACCTTCGACCTGGTGGTCGACGTCGCGACGGCAACGCCGAGCATCGTGCACTGGGGAGACTCGCTCGGCGACGAGGCGAACCTCGACGCTCTCGGTGACTCGATCGGACGTCCCACCGTGGCGGGGGCGCTCGGCTCGGTCGCCCCCGTGAGCGTCGTGCCGCTCCACGCCGAGGGCTTCGTCGGACGCCCCGGTCTGGCCGGTCGGCGCGGAGGGGGGCGCGATTGGGCACCTCGGTTCGCACCGATTGCCCACCGCGTCGACGGCGACCGTCTCACCGTCGACTCGATCGATGATGTCGCCGGCCTGGAGCTGACGACGGAGATCTCGGTCGGTGACGTGCTGAGCGTGCGCATCACGATCACGAACGTCGGCGACCGCCGCTTCTCGCTCGACGCGCTGACGGTGAGCATTCCGCTTCCCGACACGGCCGACGAGCTGCTCCAATTCGAGGGTCGCTGGGCTCGCGAGTTCCACTCGGTTCGAACGATGTGGCATCACGGCGCCGTCGTCTCGGAGCATCTCCGGGGTCGGACCTCGCACGAGCACGTTCCGCTGCTGTTCGCCGGGTCGGCGGGTTTCGGCGAGTGGATGGGAGAAGTCCACGGTGTGCATGTGGCGTGGAGCGGGAACCACACGATGCTGGCCGAACGGCTGGCCGACGGCCGACGCTATGTCCAGGCCGGCGAGTTGCTGCATCCGGGTGAAGTCGTGCTCGAGCCCGGTGAGTCGTACACGACGCCGTCGGTGATCGGCGTGTACTCCGACTGCGGTCTGACGGCGGCGACGTGGGGTTTCCACCGGGCGATCCGGCGCAGCCCATCGCATCCGGCGTCGCCCCGGCCCGTGCTGTTGAACACATGGGAGGCGGTCTACTTCCATCACGACCTCGACACGCTGCGCGAACTGGCCGACGTCGCCGCCGAGATCGGTATCGAACGGTTCGTGCTCGACGACGGATGGTTCGGTTCGCGCCGTGACGACACGTCGGGCCTCGGAGACTGGTCGGTCTCGGCTGCGGTGTATCCCGACGGGCTGGCGCCGCTGATCGAGCACGTCACCGGCCTCGGGATGGAGTTCGGGATCTGGGTCGAACCCGAGATGGTGAATCCCGACAGCGACCTGTTCCGCGCCCACCCGGACTGGGCGCTGACCACCGCTGGGTACGAGCCGGTGCTCGGTCGCAACCAGCTGGTGCTCGACCTCGGTCGGCCTGACGCGTTCGCGCACGTCCTCGGGCTCCTCGACGCGTTGCTCGCCGATCACGACATCGCCTACGTCAAGTGGGACATGAACCGCGACCACGTGCAGGGCTCCGGCGCCACGGGAGCGCCGGGTTCGCACGCCCAGACGCTCGCGCTGTACGAGCTGCTCAACGAGTTGCGTCGGCGGCATCCGACCGTCGAGTTCGAGTCGTGCGCAAGCGGCGGGGGTCGCATCGACCACGAGATGTTGCAGCGCGTCGAGCGAGTCTGGACGAGCGACTGCAACGACGCGCTGGAACGCCAGACCATCCAGCGCGGCGCGTCGATGCTGATCCCTCCCGAAGTGATGGGTGCGCACATCGGTCCCACACGGGCGCACACGACCGGTCGTGTCCACACGCTCGCGTTTCGAGCGGCGACGGCGCTGTTCGGTCATCTCGGCGTCGAATGGAACGTCGCACGGCTCGACGCCGATCGCCGGGCGGCGCTGGCCGAGGCGATCGCCGTCCACAAGCGGTTCCGGCCGTTGCTGCACAGCGGTGATGTGGTGCGCTTCGATACCGAGGCCGCCTACTGCGCCCACGGCGTGTACGCCACCGACCGCTCCGAGGCGCTCGTGTCGTTCGCGCAACTCGCCACGGCTCCGAGCCTCACGCCTCCCGTACTCCGCCTGCCCGGCCTCGCCGCCGACGGTCGCTACCGGGTCGAGCACGTGGCACTGCCCGACGAGCGCTGGGGCATGTCGCTGACGCAGCCGGAATGGCTCACCGACGGCATCGAGCTCACCGGGCGCCAGCTGGCTTCGCACGGCATCCGACCGCCGGTGCTGCACCCGGAGTCGGCGGTGCTGATCTCGCTCACTCGCCTGACCTGACCTGACGACGCAACTCTGCGACACCCGCCCGTCAGAGTGGACGATGAGAGTCGCTGCAGGGACTCGGACTCGTCGCAACTGCGACCGACTGCCAGCACGAGCCCAGGAGGGACCATGGGCAAGAACAGCCGTCGACGCAACGTCGACAAGCAGCGCCGGGCGGCCGAACGCCGCCGTCGTCAGGAGTCGACACGTCGCGGTGTGCGGGATCCAGCCGCCAGCGCTGATCGGCCGGTCGAGCGCGACCACGGCCCAGACGAGGCCGGTGCCAGCGAGTCGGACACATGCCATCAGCTCGAACAGGTACTCGGTCTCGTCCTGCGCGATGGACTGTGGGCGCACGGATGGCAACCCGACGAGCTCGTTCGCCAGATCCGTCGGGTGGGCGGTGCGGACCCTGCCGAGGTGTTGATCATGGCGATCACCGCAGACGTGGCGCTTCACGACCGTGTCGGCAACGTGGTCCACGAGTCGTGGCGTCGGCAGACCGATCGCCTGGCTGCGCAGTCGTCGAACGTCCCGTGTCGAGAGGGGTGGCTGGCTTGCTGGCTCGACGCCGCACGAGACGGTGTCGACCTCACGACCGTGCGGACGTTGCTCGACACACTGCTGAGCCTGCGAGGGCTGCCGACGTTGATCCCGCCGCCCGGGGAGGTCGGCAACCTGCGTGTCGACGCCGAGTTGCTCGACGATGATGCTGTGCGGAGCCCGAAGCTCGTGACGATCCGTGGACTGCTCGCCAAGGCCGAGTCGACCGAGTTTCCGGCCGAAGCCGAGGCGTTCACGGCCAAGGCGCAAGCGATGATGATCGAAGCGCGCCTCGACGAGGCAACCGTGCGTGCGAACAGTGGCCGGCGGTCGACGGGGCGGATATCGGCCATTCGTCTTCCGATCGACGAGCCCTACGTCGCCTCCAAACAGTCGCTCCTGTACGTCGTCGCCGAAGCGAACGACGTTCGATGCGTGTTCCACCGAGGTGTCGATCTTGCAACGCTGGTCGGACCGGCGGGGCAGCTGCGACACGTCGAGTTGCTGTTCACATCGTTGCTGATCCAGGTTCAGTCGGCACTGACCGCTGACGCCGCGGACGCACCGCCGGGCAGTCGGGTCCGGAGTCGTCGGTACCGCTCGTCGTTCATCGTCGGGTTCGCGCAACGTATCGGCGAACGGCTGCGACAAGAGCGCGACGCCTCATTTGCGGCTGTGTCCGACGACGCACTGCCCGTTTTGGCCGCCGACGCGAGCGCAACTGCCGAGCTCTTCGAGCGGCTCGTGGGACCGACCTCGAGACTCCGGTCGTCGGCGACGTACGACGCCGCTGGCGTGCGGGCGGGCGCAGGGGCAGCCGATCGTGCTGCGTTCAGCGAGATGGGTGTGCGCAGTTCGGCGAGGAACGCGGCCGGCGAATTGCGTGATGCAAGCTGACGTGGACCGTGATTCTGTCGAGCGTCTGACGCCGATACCGTTTCGGCCATGGTGAGTCGTCACCGAGCCGAGGTCGTCACGTGACCGAGCGCAAGCCGACCGGGTTGAGCTGGGAATCGTGGACCGAGAAGCAGATCGAAGAGGGTCGCCGTGCCGGACTCTTCGACGACCTGGACGGGCAGGGCAAACCGATCGAGGGGCTGGACGGCGCCCGTGACGACGAGTGGTGGATCAAGGCAAAGCTGCGACGCGAACAAGTCGACTACCTCCCCCCGACCATCGCCATCCGAGGTGAGCGCGATGCAGCGGTCGCCGCCGCCCTCGCCGCCGCCGACGAGCGCGAGGCCCGCCGCCTCGTCGAGCAGATCAATGACCGGATTCGCTACGTGAACAGCCACACCTTCGCCGGTCCTCCATCCACCGTCTGGGTGGTCGACGTCGACTCGATCCTCGAACGCTGGCGCGCGGAACATCCGAGCGCGCCCGAGGTGGTCGGCGGTGACGTCACCGTTGGCGAGCCCGCCACGGGCGAGCCTGGCGCCGGGCAAGATCGGCTGTGGCGTCGATGGTTCGGCAGTCGGAGGCGTGCGACACCCTGAAACGACGGCGACTTGCCGTTCACGATGCCGGCGTTGCAACACCGCGAAACCGCAGCGGACGTTCGTCGAGTTCCTCCGAGAAGTGCGCCGCCCAGCCGGCGATGCGGGCCACGGCGAAGATCGGAGCGTCGGCCGGGAGGCGGGCTGCACGGGTGAGCGCGCCAAGTGCGAGGTCGACGTTCGGTTGGTGTGCGATCGCTCGGCCGGCCTCCGTCACGACGGCATCGAGCAGCTCAGCCTCTGACGGGTCGAGGCGCCAGACGTGGTCGGCCAGCACGGGATAGCGCGGGTCAATGCCGCGGTACACCTTGT
>JBGTCW010000345.1:0-5221 GCA_041748635.1 Ilumatobacteraceae bacterium
CCTGCAGCGAGGCGCGCCGCGAGGGCTCCGCAGAACGCGTCGCCGGCGCCGGTGGTGTCGATGGCGTCGACGACATAGGCGTCGAGATGCCAGGACGCTTCACCGGCGGCAACGTCGACACCTCCCGCTCCTCTGGTGACCACGACCGCACCGACACCGGCGGCGAGGAGGGCGTCGACACCGCCGAGCAGCTCGAGTTCGTGCTCGTTCGGCACGACCACGTCGCACAGCTCCAGCATGCCGTCGGGGATTCGGTCGGCCGGTGCCGGGTTCAGGATCGTCGTGGTGCCCGCCGCTCGGGCCGACCGCAGTGCCTCGACGACGACGTCAGTGTTGGTCTCGAGCTGAGCGAGCACGACGCGTGCCGACGGGAGGTCGGCGAGCTCGACATGCGCATTCGCGCCGGCCACCACGATGATCGAGTTCTCCCCGCTCGCGTCGACGCCGATCAGGGCACGGCCCGACGGCTGGGCATCGACCGTCGCCACGAGACGATCGTCGATGCCGTCGCCTCGGGCGACACTGCGCAGGAGCTCCCCGGCACCGTCACCGCCGACGGCGCCCACGAACCCCACCGACGCACCAGCGCGCGCGGCGGCAACCGCCTGGTTGAGCCCCTTGCCGCCGGCGACCTCCGAGAAGCTCGATCCGTGCACCGTTTCGCCGGGACCAGGCAGCCGAGGCGCCGTCGCCACGAGGTCCAGATTCAAACTCCCGACAACCACCACATCGACGTCCGGCACCGGTCCAGCGTAGGTGCGTCGTCAACCTCAGGAACGACGCGCGAGATTCGGGTCTTTGTGCCGTGGTCAGCAGCGGTCGCCCGTGCGCATCATCACCGTATGACCATTGCCTGCATCGACGGGAACGAGGCTGCCGCAAGAGTCGCGTATGCACTGTCCGAGGTGGTGGCGATCTATCCGATCACGCCGGCGTCACCGATGGGCGAACTCGCCGACGCCTGGGCGGCTTCGGATCGAACCAATCTCTGGGGATCAGTGCCGGAGATCGTGGAGATGCAGTCGGAAGCGGGCGCTGCGGGAGTGCTGCACGGGGCACTGCAGGCGGGCGCGCTTGCGACGACCTTCACTGCGTCGCAGGGACTGCTGCTGATGCTGCCCAACATGTTCAAGATCGCCGGCGAGTTGACACCAGCGGTGATCCACGTGGCCGCACGCGCCGTGGCAACCCATGCACTGTCGATCTTCGGTGACCACAGCGACGTGATGGCCGCACGGACGACCGGCTTCGCCATGCTGTGCGCCAGTTCCGTGCAGGAGGCACAGGACTTCGCTGCGGTCTCGCACGCCGCGACGCTCCACACGAGGGTCCCGTTCCTGCACTTCTTCGACGGTTTCCGGACCTCCCACGAGATCAATCGCATCGATCTGCTCGACGAGGAGACGTTGAGCGCACTGGTCGACGCCGATGACGTCATGGCACACAAGCTGCGGCGCCTGCGCCCGACCGCACCGGTCGTCCGCGGCACCGCGCAGAACCCCGACGTGTTCTTCCAGGCCCGTGAAGCTGCCAACACGATCTACGACGCCGTTCCCGGCACCGTCGAACGGATCTTCGACGAGCTGGCAGCGCGCACGGGCCGGCAGTACGGCCTCGTCGACTACGAAGGTTCGCCGGACGCCGAGCGAGTCGTCGTCTTGATGGGATCGGGCGCCGGTGCGGTGGGCGAAACGGTGCGCCGACTCGTCGAGCAGGGTGAGCGCGTCGGCCTGCTCACCGTGCGATTGTTCCGCCCGTTCCCCACCGCGGCGCTCCTCGATGCGCTGCCCGACACGGTTCGTTCGATCGCCGTACTCGACCGCACGAAGGAGCCTGGATCGGTCGGTGAGCCGCTCTTCCAAGACGTCGTCACGACGCTCGCCGAATGCGGCCGGACCGACGCGAACGGCGCCGCAGTCCGGGTGATCGGAGGGCGCTACGGACTGGGCTCCAAGGAGTTCACGCCGGCCATGGCCAAGGCCGTGTTCGACGAACTGGCCACCGAGTCGCCCCGGCGTCGATTCACCGTCGGCATCGTCGACGACGTCAGCCACCTGAGTCTCGACGTCGACGACCGCTTCGTCGTCGACACGGCGCACACGGCCGTGTTCTACGCACTCGGTAGTGACGGCACCGTCGGTGCGAACAAGGCATCCGTGAAGATCATCGGATCGCAACCGGGCCTCCACGCGCAGGGGTACTTCGTGTACGACTCGAAGAAGGCCGGGTCGATGACCGTCTCGCACCTCAGGTTCGGAGCCGAACCGATCCGCTCGACCTATCTGGTGCAGCAAGCCGACCTGATCGCCTGTCACCAATTCGGCCTGCTCGATCGATTCGACGTCCTCGAGACCGCGAAGCACGGAGGAACCTTGCTCCTGAACGCACCGTATGCACCCGAGGAACTCTGGGACCACCTGCCGCCCGCGATTCGCGCGGAGATCGTCGAGCGGGACCTGCGGGTGTTCACCATCGATGCCACAAAGATCGCCGACGAGCTCGGCATGGCAGGACGCATCAACACGGTGATGCAACCCTGCTTCTTCGCGCTCAGCGACGTGATGGAGGTCGATGCTGCGATCGCAGCCGTGAAGCAGTCGATCGACGACGTGTACGGGCGCCGCGGCCGGGGCATCGTCGAGCGGAACCACGCTGCAGTCGACCGGGCGCTCGTCGAACTCGCCGAAGTCGTGGTGCCCGAATCGGCCCGAGTGCAGCCGGTGGCGGCATCGGGTTCGTCCGATCGAGCACTCGACACGGCGCGCACGGTAGGTGAGGCCGACTTCATCGACCGGGTGACGATGACGATGATCGCCGGCAAGGGAGATCTCCTCCCGGTGTCCGCCATGCCGATCGACGGCACGTTCCCGAGCGGAACCACAAAGCTCCAGAAGAGGAAGCTGGCGGCGCAAATCCCGATCTGGGAGCCCGACCTGTGCATCGACTGCGGGAAGTGTGCGATCGTCTGCCCCCACGCGACCATCCGCATGAAGGCGTACGAACCCGATGCGATCGATTCGGCGCCGGACGGATTCCCGACCAAGCCGTTCCGCTCGCGCGAACTCGTCGGGCACCTGCTGACCGTGCAGGTGGCACCCGACGACTGCACCGGCTGCGGAATCTGCGTCGAAGTGTGCCCCGCCAAGGACAAGTCGGAAGTCAGCCGCAAGGCGATCAACATGCGCCCGGCAGCCGAACACCGGCCGGTCGAACGCGAACGCTGGGAGCACTTCCTGAGCATCCCCGAACTCGACCGCACCCTCGTCGCACACGACTCGGTCAAGAACTCGCAGCTGCTCGAGCCGCTGTTCGAGTTCTCCGGTGCATGCTCGGGATGCGGCGAGACGCCGTACCTGAAACTGCTGACACAGCTGTTCGGCGATCGTCTCGTGGTCGCCAACGCGACGGGTTGTTCGTCGATCTACGGCGGCAACCTGCCGACGACGCCGTGGTCGAAGAATCGTGCGGGGTTGGGACCGGCGTGGTCGAACTCGCTGTTCGAGGACAACGCCGAGTTCGGACTCGGGCTCCGGCTCGGTATCGAACACCACGAGCGCGAAGCGCACCGGCTCGTCGCCGAACTGGCGGACACCATCGGTGAAGGCCTGGCGACGGCGATCCTCTCGAACACCCAGCCGACCGAGGCTGACATCGGTGACCAACGCGAGCGCGTGAACGAGCTGCGTTCGATCCTGGCCGGCATCGACGACACTCGCGCGAAGCGGCTCGACGTGATCGCTGACGAGCTCGTCCGTTCGAGCACCTGGATCGTCGGCGGCGACGGATGGGCGTACGACATCGGCTTCGGTGGGTTGGACCACGTCCTGGCCAGTGGGCGCAACGTGAACGTGCTCGTGCTCGACACGGAGGTCTACTCGAACACCGGCGGGCAGGCGTCGAAGGCGACCCCGCTCGGTGCGGTCGCCAAGTTCGCCACCGCCGGCAAGCCGACCGCCAAGAAGGATCTCGGTGCAGATGCTCGCAAGTACGGCAACGTGTACGTGGCCCAGGTAGCGATGGGCGGCAGCGAGATCCAGACCGTGAAGGCCCTGCAGGAGGCCGACGCCTGGGACGGCCCGTCCCTGGTGATCGCGTACTCGACGTGCATCGCTCACGGCATCGACATGACGACGTCGATGGCCCATCAGAAGGATGCGGTGAAGTCGGGCTACTGGCCGCTCTACCGCTACCGGCCGACCACCGAGGCACACGAGCGGCCCTTCCAACTCGACTCGGCCGCACCGAGTCTCCCGCTCACCGACTTCGTCGCCGACGAAGCGCGGTACGCCCTCCTCGCCCGTTCGGATCCGGAGCGCTCACGGGAACTGATGGAACTGGCGCAGGCGAACATCGACGAGCGGTGGCGCTACTACGAACAACTGAGCTCCCTCGAGCGCATGGTGCCCCATCTCGCCGAGGCGGACACCGCCGTCCCCGTCACCCTGTCCCATCCGACCGACACCGGCGATCCCCGAGCGGAGCCCGAATCGTGACCGACCTGCACACCACGTACCTGGGGCTCCGACTGGCGTCGCCCCTCATCGCCTCGGCCGGACCGTTGACGGGCGACCTCGACCGCATCGCTGCGCTCGAGGCGGCCGGTGCCGCGGCGATCGTGCTGCCGTCGCTGTTCGAGGAGCAGATCGAGCACGAGACGACCGAGATCGACAGGCTCTTCACGATGCACGGCGACAGCTTCGGCGAGGCGATGTCGTACCTGCCCGACATCGGCGACGACTACAGCACGAGCGTCGACGTCCACCTCGAACTGGTCACCGCCGCCAAGGCACGCGTCGACATCCCGGTGATCGCCAGTCTGAATGGCGTGAACGTCGGCGGATGGGTGAAGTACGCCCGGCTCGTCGAGGATGCTGGCGCGGACGCCATCGAACTCAACCTGTACGAGGTGGCGGCCGACCCCCACATCTCGGGAGCAACGCTCGAGTCCGAGCACCTCACGCTGGTGGGGTTGCTCGCCGGCGAAGTCGACATTCCCGTCGCGGTCAAGATCTCCCCGTACTACTCGTCCTTGCCGGCGTTCGTCACGGGCCTGGAGGCAGCCGGTGCCGCCGGTGTCGTCATGTTCAACCGCTTCTACCTGCCCGATCTCGATCTCGAGACGCTCGACGTGACGCCGCGTCTCTCGCTCAGCACACCCGAGGAACTGCGGCTTCCGCTGCGCTGGACGGGGATCCTCCGCGAGCACGTGGCGATGTCGATC
>JBGTCW010000346.1:0-5047 GCA_041748635.1 Ilumatobacteraceae bacterium
TATCGCCGTCGGCACGGGGACCGATGTCGCGATCGAGGCATCCGACCTCACCATCGTGTCGGGCGACCTTCGGGCCGCCGCCGACGCGATTGCGCTCTCGCGGCGAACGCTGGCGACGATCAAGGGCAACCTGTTCTGGGCCTTCGCGTACAACACCGCTGCAATCCCGCTCGCCGCGTTCGGCGTCCTCAATCCGATGATCGCCGCCGGCGCGATGGGTCTGTCGTCGTTGTTCGTCGTGTCGAACAGTCTCCGGCTGCGCCGCTTCGACGGCTACCGGCGATCCCGGACGACCACCGCGTCGCCCGTCCCCAACCCCATCAGAGACGAGGAACTTGTCGCATGAGCACCGACTCACAGACCTTCACCTACTCCGTGTCCGGCATCAGCTGCGATCACTGCAAACGAGCGATCGAGGCCGAGGTGTCCGGCGTCGCCGACGTCGTGGCGGTCGATGTCGATGTCGACGCCAAGCAGGTCACCGTCGTCGGCGGTGACGACGCCGCGATCCGCGCCGCGATAGACAGCGCCGGGTACGACGTCGACGGCAGCTGACGCGACGCCGTTCGCGGTGCATGATGTGGGCATGCAGACCCAATTGTTGATCGACGGCCAATGGCGTGACGGTTCCGATGGCGCCCGCTTCGACGTGGAGAATCCGGCTGACGAGGAAGTGATCGCATCGGTGGCTGCCGGAAGCCCGGCCGACGCCACCGCCGCGTGCGACGCGGCAGCGACGGCACAGGGCGGGTGGGCCGCAACGGCGCCCCGCGAACGTGGCGAGATCCTCCGGCGTACGTGGCAGCTCATGGTCGAACACACCGATGAGCTCGCTCGCCTGATCACGCTCGAACACGGCAAGCCACTCGCCGATGCGCGTGGCGAGATCGCCTACGCCGCCGAGTTCTTCCGTTGGAATTCCGAGGAGGCCGTGCGCATCCAGGGCAGCCTCGGCGTCGCGCCAGCCGGTACGAATCGGATCTTGGTCCACCATCCTCCGGTTGGGGTCGTGGTGATCGTGACGCCGTGGAACTTCCCCGCCGCGATGATCACCCGCAAGCTGGCACCGGCGCTTGCAGCTGGGAACGCAGCGGTGATCAAGCCGCCGCGCGAAACGCCGCTCACTGCGCTGCGGATCGGCGAACTCCTCCACGAGGCCGGGCTCCCCTCCGGGGTCGTCAACATCGTGCCGACGCTGTCATCGAGCGACTGGTTCGACGCTGCGGTCGACCATCCAGCCACGCGGATGGTGTCGTTCACCGGCTCGACCGAGGTCGGCATCGTGCTGCTGAAGCGAGCCGCTGACCGGGTCCTCAAGACCGTGATGGAGCTCGGCGGCAATGCGCCGTTCATCGTGTTCGACGACGCCGATCTCGACGCAGCGGTGCAGGGCGCCATGGTGGCCAAGATGCGACATTCGGCCGAGACATGCACGGCTGCCAACCGCTTTCTCGTGCACGACGCCGTCGCTGACGAGTTCACTCGCCTGCTGGCCGCAGCGATGGCCGACGTGCGCATCGGCAACGGCTTCGACGACGGCGTGACGTGTGGTCCGATGATCAACGCCAAGGCGGTGGCCACCATCGACGAACTCGTCACGGCGGCGACCGATGGTGGCGCCCGCATCGCCACCGGCGGAGGATCGGTCGACGGTCCCGGTCACTTCTACCGGCCGACCGTGCTCGGTAACGTCCGACCCGGCGACGACATCACCCGGCACGAGATCTTCGGGCCGGTTGCACCGGTGATGACCTTCGACGACACCGACGAGATGATCGACATGGCCAACGACACCGAGATGGGCCTCACCGCCTACGTGTACACGCGGGACCTGCGTCGGGGACTGGACGTCAGCGAGCGCATCCAGGCGGGCATGATCGGGCTCAACCGCGGCGCCGTGTCGGATCCGGCGGCACCGTTCGGCGGCATGAAGCAGTCCGGACTCGGGCGCGAAGGCGCCGGCGAGGGCATCTACGAGTTCTGCGAGACCCAGTACATCGCCACCAACTGGTAACGCCCCAACCGAGCCTCCCGGGCTCACCCACCCCGTTCACGTTGCAGTCCGGACGGCACGGCCCATCCGGAATGCAACGTGAACGGAAGGGGAACTGGTGGTCGGGCGGGGGATGAGGGGCGGTCGGGTCGGAGCGGCCAGACTGCGGCGGTGAACGTGACCGACGCTGTCAACGCCCGCAAGTCCGTGCGGGCCTTCCTCCCCGATCCCGTCGCCGACGACGTCATCGCCCAGTTGCTGACGACCGCTTCGCGGGCGCCGTCGGGCGGCAATGTGCAGCCCTGGCGGATCTACGTCGTGAACGGCGAGTCGATGGCCCGGTTCCGGGCGTTCCTCGCCGACCGCTCGATCGAGCCGGCTGCCTACGACATCTATCCCTCGCCGCTCGCCGAGCCGTATCGGAGCTCACGGTTCAAGGTGGGCGAGGACATGTACGCCACGCTCGGCATCGAACGTGACGACAAGGCGGGACGCCTCGGCCAGTTCGCGAAGAACCTCGACTTCTTCGGTGCGCCGGCGGCCATCTTCTGCTTCATCGACCGGGTCATGGGCCCGCCGCAGTGGTCGGACCTCGGCATGTTCCTGCAGACGTTCATGCTGCTCGCCCAGGAAGCCGGGCTCGACACGTGCCCGCAGGAGGCGTGGGCCGTCTACGAACAGGCGGTCAGCGAGTTCGTCGGGGCGCCGGCCGAGCAGCGCATCTTCTGCGGCGTCGCCATCGGCCACGCCGACTGCGCCGCCCCGATCAACACACTTGTCACCGAGCGCGAGCCGCTCGAGGTGTTCGCCAGGTTCGTCTGACCGAGCGACCGATGTTCAGCCTTCGACGGCGATCGTTCGGACGGCGTCGGCGTGGGCCAACGCCTCGGCGGGCGACAACGTCGGGCCGAGTTCGACGATGAACGCCACACCGTCGTCGGGCCGGAACTCGTTGCGGGCCCACGTTGCGGCGACGCCCGTGTAGGTGCCGCCGGTGATCTGTCCCATCGGAAGCCCGGTGAGCTGCGCGTAGCGTTCACGAACACGACCCTCGCGACCCTGTGACGGGTTCACGACGAACAGGTCCTGGTGGTACCAGATCGCGATGTCGGGCCGGAGCTGTTCCATGAAGTTCACCATCACCTGCGTCTCCGGCTCGCTGGCGGGTCCCGTGCCGGCGTACTGCGAGTCGCCGGGGACACCGATCGGCCCCCACCGGTACGGAAAGTTCCGATTGAGGTCGACGCCGTTGGCGTTGCCGCGGGTCTGATCGGCCTGACCGTCAGGGTTCATCGAATCGACGACCCATAGTTCGACGCCGTCGGGAACCGGAGCTACTCGCAGCTCGTCGACGATCGCGACGCCGTCGTCCTCGTCGCCGTGGATGACCCCGATGACGAGCACGCGGCGCCCACCGACCGTGCCCGAACGCTCCGCCACGATCGGTCGACCGCTCACCGACGAACCGAGTCCGACCCGCTCGACGGACAGGTCCAGTGGACCGATCGTCGCCGGGATCGCGATCGTCGTGGTGGTCATCGTGGATGTGGTGGTCGTGGTGGATGTCGAGGTCGTGGTGGTCGAGGTCGTGGTGGTCGAGGTCGTGGTGGACGACTCGGGTTGGACCTCGGTGGTGTCGGGGGCGGTGGTCGTGGGCGCGGTGGTGGACGACGGGGGCGTGACCCCGGTGGTCTCGTTGGTGTCCGGGGCGGTGGAGGCGTCGGAGGTACAGGCCACGACGGCCAGCAGTACAGCGATGGCGAGCAGCGGACGTGTTGGCCCCACGAGATGTGACCGTATCGGAGCGTCAGCCCGACGGGGCGAGCAGCTGGTCGACCGGGGCGAAGTCGTCGCGCAGCACGACAGCGCCGTCGACGAACGCATCCAGGTCGACGACGAGTCGGCCGCTCTCGGGATCGAGGAACGCGGGGTCGAATTCCTCGTCGGAGGCGACGATCACGGCGTTGCCGACCCGGCCCCCGGCGGAACTCTGCGACAACACGACCGCAACGTGATCGAAGACCGAGGCGATGGTGGCCGTCTCGGCTCGCAGGAACGACAGCGACGCGCCGTCGATCACGTTCAGGGCGTAGATCCCACCTGGGCGCAGGACGCGCTCGATCTCGGTCACGAATTCCTGCGTTGCGAGGTGCCAGGGCACCGCTCGGCTGCCGAAGGCGTCGCCGAGCACGACGTCGAGGCTGTCGCTGCGAACGTCGGTGAGCGACTGGCGACCGTCGCCGATGACCACCTCGATCCCGGTTCCCGGCCCGATGGACCGGTCGAACTCGTCGACCACGAGATCGACGAGTGCATCGTCGATCTCGAACACGAGCTGCTCGCTCGCGTCTCGCGTGGTCTGCACCCACGTCGGCATCGTGAGTGCACCGCCGCCGATGTGCAGCACACGGAGTGGGGCGCCGGGAGCGACGTGGTCGATGACGTCGGCGAAACGCCGGGTGTACCAGAAGTCGAGATGGGTGGGGTCGACGACGTCGACGTAGCTGTGGCGGAGGTCGTCGAGGATCAGCACGCGGCCCGTCTCGCGGTCGTCGTCGGTGGCGATCGAGACGCAGTAGTAGACCGTCTCGCTGTCGCACGGGCTGCCCAGAAGGATCGCCGCAACGAGCATGAGACCTGCGAATGCCGACATCGAGCTGACCTCGGTGCGAGCTGCCCGACGGACGACCATGGGCGACGCCAGCCACAGCGCGAGCCCGCTGATCACCAGCAGCACGCCGACCGAGATGATGATCGTGGTCACCGCAGCGACGGCGACGAGCACGAAGCCGGTGAGAAACGTGGCGACGATGGCGCCCGCTGTGCCGTAGGCCGAGAGACGTCCGACGGTGGCGCCCGTCGATGCGAGGTCGCGTAGCTGCAGTTTGACGACCGCCGGGGGGATCGCGCTGAGCACCGTCGCCGACGGGAGGAAGCCGACCGCGGTGAGCACGAGGATGCCGCCGACGCTCGTCGATGCACCCACGTCGCCGAGCGCTCGGACGACCGGCACGGTCGCGACGGCGAGAGCACCACCGGCGATCAGCAGCGCCG
>JBGTCW010000347.1:0-4080 GCA_041748635.1 Ilumatobacteraceae bacterium
CCGTACCGCACTCGCCTGGCTGGCGTGGGCCGGAGCGAGCGGCGGCGCCCACGGCCGTCGACGTGGGGCCGCATCGGGCCGATTCGGCGCCTGGTGGACACTTGCCGCGCTCGGCGACCTGATCGACGACTGGCCAGTGGAACCGGACAGGCTCGGCGAGCTCGCCGCTGACCTGCGCTGGTACCGATGGGACGCGCACGAGCCGGCAACCGGCTGGCAACTCCAACTCGCCGTGGAGGACACCGACGAAGACGTCGCCTGGGCCATCCTCGCCCGCGACGCCACCTGACCTTCCGAAACGCCAAAATCCGGCAGGATCCGTTCGACGAACGAACGGTTCCTGCCGGATTTCGGAATGATTACGCCGACTCAGCTGCGAGACTTGAGGGCCTCGAGGAGCTGCGGGAGCACCTTGTGGACGTCACCGACGATGCCGAGGTCGGCGACACCGAAGATCGGTGCCTCCTTGTCCTTGTTGATCGCGATGATGTTCTTCGAGCCCTTCATGCCCACCATGTGCTGGGTGGCGCCGGAGATGCCCGCAGCGATGTACACGGTCGGCTTGACGACCTTGCCGGTCTGGCCGACCTGGTAGCTGTAGGGCACCCATCCGGCGTCGACGATCGCACGCGACGCACCCGGCGCACCCTTGAGGGCCTTGGCGAGGGACTCGATCATCTCGAACTTCTCCGACTCGCCCAGACCACGACCACCGGCGACCACCACGGCCGCCTCGTCGAGCTTCGGACCAGAAGTCTCCTCGACGTGCACAGCGGTCACCGTTGCACCGCCCGTCGAACCCAGATCGGGAACCGGTGCGGACACGACCTCGCCCGCAGCACCAGCGCCAGCCTCGGCGACGAAGCTCTTCGGACGGAACGCTGCCAGGTACGGGCGCTCGCCAGTGAACGACGAGTTGACCAGCTTCGTGCCACCGAAGATCGGCGTCTGCACGGTCACGGTGTCGCCGTCGACGTCGAGCGACGTCGAGTTGGTGAGCACGGTGCGGTCGAGCTTGACCGACAGACGCGCCATCACGTCGCGGCCCTCGTAGCTCTGCGGGAACATGATCAGATCGGGGCTGTCGCCTCCGTCGATCACCGCCCGCATCGCTGCAGCGACGGCAACGCCGGGCAGTGCCCCGCCGAGGTCGCCGGTCGCGTAGACCTTTGCAGCGCCGTGGTCACCCAGTGCAGCCGCGGCGTTCGAGCCGTCGCCGGCGATGAACGCCGACACGGTGCCGACGCTGCGCGCCTTGGTGAGCAGCTCGAGTGTGCCGGTGGTCGGCACGCCGTCGACGGCCTGCGCGAACACCCAGATGTTGTCGATACCCATCAGCGGCCTCCTCAGATCACTTTCAGGTTGTCGAGGAACTCGACGATCTTGTTGAACGACTCACCGTCGTCTTCGATGACTTCGCCGGCTTCACGGGCGGGAGCCTCCTCGACGGAGGTGATCTGCTGCGCCCACGACACCGACTCGATGCCGAGGTCGCCGGCCGTGACGGTCTCGACCGGCTTCGACTTGGCGGCCATGATGCCCTTGAAGCTCGGGTAGCGGGGCTCGACGACGCCGGCGGTCACGGAGACCACGGCCGGCAGCGAACAGGTGACCTCGTCGTAGCCGGCCTCGGTCTGACGGTCGACCTTGAGGGTGCCGTCGGCGATCGCGATGCTCTTGGCAAAGGTGATCGACGGGAGCCCGAGCACTTCGGCGATCTGCTCGGGCACGGTGCCCGTGTAGCCGTCGGACGATTCCGTGCCGGCGATGATCAGATCGACGTCACCGAGCTTCTTCGACGCTGCGGCGAGCACTTTGGCAGTGGTCAGCGCATCGGCGCCGGCGAGCGACGCATCGCTGACGAGCACGGCCTTGGCAGCCCCCATGGCGAGCGCGGTACGCAGCCCTGAGGTCTCGTCGTTGGGCGCCATCGACACGAGGCTGACCTCGCCACCGCCGGCCGCCGTGACGAGCTGCAGGGCCATCTCGACGCCGTAGCTGTCGGACTCGTCGAGGATCAGCTTGCCGTCACGCTTGAGCGTGTTGGTCGAGGGATCCAACTCACCCGGCAGCGCCGGATCGGGGATCTGTTTCACACAGACGATGACGTTCATAAGGACGCCCAAGTTACCGGTGCGTCAAGTAAGGCCCAAACCCTGTGACCAAGTCGTCGCTGCGGATTGGTACGGTCGGCGGCTTGCGGATCCTGCTGGTGGTCAATTCGTTCGCCTCGTCGGTGACGGCGCGCAACACCGTGATCGTGCACCGTCGCCTCAGCCGTGGACACGACGTCGAGATCGTCGAGACGAACCGCCGCGGCCACGCCACCCGCTTCGCTCACGACGCCGCCCGACGCGGGGTCGACGTGGTGATCGGCTTCGGAGGCGACGGAACCCTCAATGAGGTCGCCACCGGGATCGCCGGCACCGACACCGCACTCGGGGTGCTGCCCGGTGGCTCGACCAACGTGTTCGCACGCACGATCGGCCTGCCGAACGATCCCGTCGAGGCCGCCGACCACCTCGCAGCGGGCATCGATGCAGCCGACCTGCGCCCGATCGGTCTCGGCCAGGTCAACGGCCGCTACTTCTGCTTCCACACAGGCGTCGGCTTCGACGCTGCGGTCGTGGAGCGGGTCGAACGTCGTGGCTCACTCAAGCGATGGCTCGGGCACCCGCTGTTCATCTGGGCGGGTGTGTCGACCTGGCTGACGAGCTACGACCGTCGGACACCGCACTTCGGAGTGCGCGGCGACGGCGGACCCGACGTCGACGACGGCTACTTCACGATCGTGCTCAACACCAACCCGTACACGTATCTCGGCAATCGACCGCTCGACCTGTCACCGGCCGCCACCCTCGACCGGAGTCTCGTCGCGATCACGTTCACGACGATGAACGCCACGGCGATCCTGGCGTCGCTGGCGGGGGCGTTGCGCGGTGGCGGCGTTGCCCCGGCCGCCCACCTCGACATCCGCATCGACGTCGAGCACCTGGTGATCGAACACGACACCCCGTTCCCATACCAGGTCGACGGCGATGCCCTCGGTCGCACGAAGCGGCTCGAGTTCTCCCACGTTCCCGACGCCGTGCAGCTCGTCTTTCCCGGCCTCCCCGAGGCCTGACGGGGTCGCGCTCGACCTACGCGATCACCCGTTCACGTCGGGCCAGGTCGCCGCGACCGGCTGGCTGTCTCGCCCGAGTGCCGACAAGGCCAGATCCGGTACATCGGTGCACACTCCGTCGACGCCGAGTGCGGCCAGCTCGACGAGCCGCACCGGGTCGTTGCACGTCCACGTGGTCACCGCCAGCCCGTGGCGATGGCACCGCGAGACCAACGCATCGTCGACGTGCGCAACGAACGGATGCAGCGCAGCGTGACCCGCAGCGGCGACATGTTCGACCGTTGCCTCGTCGACCGGCACCGACGTGAGACAGGCGGTGGCGATGTCGGGAGCGAGTTCGCGACACGCCGCGACCGTGCTCCACGAGGACGACGAGATCAGCCAGCGGCCACGGGCGCGTTGTCCACGGCGACGCAACTCGTCGATCACCGGCCCAACCATCGCCATCGTCGGGTCGTAGTCGGAGTCAGTCTTCCAGTTCTTGATCTCGACGTTGACGAGCATGCGGTCCCCGCAGGCGTCGAGCGCCTCCGCCAGCGTCGCCGGGCCGAGCGCGTGAAGGTCCGCAAGCGACTCCGGCAACGGATCGTGCGCGACGATCAGGCGGCCGTCGACGCCCCGGCGCACATCGAGTTCGACACCGTCGGCTCCCATGCGGTCGGCGAGGGCGAAGGCCTCGACGGTGTTCTCCGGAGCATCCACCGACGCTCCCCGATGAGCGAGTACGAGCACCGGTCCATCATGGTCGATCGGTCATCGTCGGCGACGACCCACGATGAACAATCGATGAACGGGCCCTTGCGGCGGTGTGTCCTGACGCCCTACAGTGCGTCCCGGCCGTACGGCCCATCGCCCCGCCGCGATGCCCCCATCCCAGGCGGAACGTTCCGCCACAGTCACCTTCGAGGAGCACCCAACGTGTCGATCCTTGCGTCCAGTCTCACCCTTGGAGCAGC
>JBGTCW010000348.1:0-5909 GCA_041748635.1 Ilumatobacteraceae bacterium
ATGCTCCTCATCCTCGACGAGGCGCAGACCGGCATGGGTCGAACCGGCACGATGTTCGCCTTCGAACGCGATGGCGTCGTGCCCGACATCCTGACCTTGTCGAAGACGCTCGGTGCGGGCCTGCCGCTGGCAGCGGTGCTCACGACCGACGAGATCGAAGCGGAGGCGCACGAGCGAGGCTTCCTCTTCTACACGACGCACGTCTCCGACCCGCTGCCTGCTGCCGTCGGGCTGAAGGTGATCGACGTCGTCGTTCGCGAACGGCTCGCAGATCGGGCGGCCGAGGCCGGAGCGCGGCTGGTGTCCGGGCTCGGCGAGCTACGCGATCGTTACGACTGCGTCGGCGACGTGCGCGGCCGCGGGCTCCTCGTGGGGCTCGAGGTGGTGTCCGACAAGGAGTCGAAGAAGCCGAATCCGGAGCTCGGCGCCGCGATCACCCGGCGATGCCTCGAACTGGGACTGTCGATGAACATCGTCGCACTGCCTGGTATGGGAGGCGTGTTCCGTATAGCGCCGCCGCTCACGATCACCGACGACGAACTCGACCTCGGCCTGTCGATTCTCGACCAGGCATTCGCCGACGTCGCTGGCTGAGCACGTCGCCGGCTGAGCGCATCGCCGGCTGAGCACGTCGCCGACGGTTCACCGGGTTGGACGTTCAGCAGCCTGTAGCGGCCTGGAGTACCCGACAGGCGTGGGCCATCCGGTTTGGCGGAAGTGTGGTCACCAGTCGCCGGAAGGTGGCTCGTGGGATGGTGTGGATGTTGTCGAAGTTGACCACGCAGGCCGTTGGTACGCCGTCGGCGGTCGTGAGTGCCAACTCGGACACCACACCCCGCTCGGTGCGGGTCAGAGCCGCCACGACAACGGAGCCGATCCGGGCCGCTACCGGGTCGCGTGTGAGTATCAGGACCGGACGGTCGCCGCCTGACGTGGCGGCGAACCAGATCTCACCGCGTTGCACCGGCCCAGTCCTCCCAATCTTCGGCGGGACCCCAGTCGGCGATAATGGCCAGAGCCGACTCGCCATCGGTGAGCGGCAGGGCCGCCCATCGGTCGGCATCGTGTTCGGACGCCAGTCGGTTCAGGTGCTGGCGTACGGCCTCTCGCAACAGTGCCGATCGGTCGATGCCGAGTTCGTCCGCCCAACGTTGGATCGCCACTGCGTTCTCGTCTTCGACCCGGAAGCTGATCATCGTCATACCTCCATCATACGTTGTCATACGTTGGTCCGGCTCGTCAGGAGATCGCAGCGTTGTCATGGTGACTCCTCGGTTGGTGATGCCGACAGAGGAGGGAGTCGGTGACGGGATCATGCTCACGGGGATGCCACAGAGTTGGGAGAACCGTGGAGGGCGTCGCTGGCGAACCCTGTCACACCGATCGGTCACACTGGTCCCATGGCGGAACGGTTGTTGACCCCCTCGAAGATCACGGCGTGGCTCGACTGCGCGCACTTCCTCACGTTGAAGCACGACGTCGACAGCGGGGTGCGCGCTGCGCCACCGCCCCAGTTCGGCGAGATGGCCCAGATGCTCCTCCAGAAGGGGCTCGACCACGAGTCGGAGGTGCTCGCTCGGTACCGCGCCGACGGTCGCGACGTGTACGAGGTGCCCGAATGGGATCGAGGCAGCGAGTCGTTCGCCGCGTGGGTCGACCGGATCGGTGACGTGCTGGACGAGGGTCACGAGGTGGTGTTCCAGATGCCGTTCGTGCACCACGGTGTTCGTGGCATCGCCGACTTCCTCGAGCGGGTCGATCTGCCCGACGGCACGTTCGTCTACGAACCGGTCGACGCCAAGCTCGCCCGCAGCGCCGCCAAGCCCGGCCACGTGCTGCAGTTGTGTTTCTACGCCGAGGCGGTCGCCGCCCAGACGGGTCGTTCGCCCGAGAACGTCCACATCGAACTCGGGTCGGGTCGGCGCGAGACGGTCCGTGTCGACGACGTCATCGCCTACTGGCGTCGCTTGCGTTCGCAGCTCGCATCGCTCGTCGCCAACCCACCGACCGAGGCGACGGTCGCCGAGCCGTGCGACCACTGTGCGTTCTGCGAGTTCCAGCAGGTCTGCGAGGCCGACTGGCGAGCAGCGGATTCGCTCATCCACGTGGCCGGAGTCCGTCGACCGGACCGCGCCGTCCTGGTGGCCGACGGTGTCGCCACGATCGCCGGGCTCGCCGCGCTCGATCGTCCGGTCGACGACCTCGACGACGAACGCCTCGCCCGGATGGTCCGTCAATCGGCGCTCCAAGTGCAAGCCCGCGAACTCCCCGACGGCACCCCACCACCTTGGTCCCCTGTGCCCAGGGCACCGGGAAACGAGTTGGACGAGACTGCCGATCCGGTCGTGCCCGAGCTGACCGGGTTCGCCGCTCTGCCCGCACCGGATGACGGCGATGTGTTCCTCGACTTCGAGGGGCATCCGTTCTGGAAGGCCGACGTCGGGTTGTTCTTCCTGTTCGGACTCATCGAACGCGACGCGGCGGGCGAGTGGGTGTTCGAGGAATTCTGGGCGCACGACCTGCCGAGTGAGGCGCAGGCCACCCAGGACCTGATCGACCACCTGGCCGAGCGCCGCCGCCGGTTCCCCGACATGCACGTGTACCACTACAACCACACCGAGCGGACGTCGCTGGTGCGCCTCACCACCGACCACGGCGTCGCCGAGCTCGAGCTCGAACGTCAGATCGCCACGGGTTTGTACGTCGACCTGTTCCCGATCGTGACGGGGGCGATGCAGGTGGGCGTCGAGTCCTACGGCCTCAAGCACATCGAGCGCCTCACCCCCTACGACCGCAGCCACGACATCGACCAAGGCGCGGGCGCGGTCGTCGAGTACGAGCACTGGATGAACGACAAGGATCAGGCCCGGCTCGATCGGATCGCCCGCTACAACGAAGACGACGTGCGAGCCACGCGTGCGGTGCGCGACTGGCTGGTCGATCACCGCCCCGACGATGTCGACTGGCGCGATGCCTGGCTCGAACCGCAGGTCACCGACGAGGAACTCGACGCTCGCATCGAGGCGCTCCACGCTTTCGAGCCCGGCACACCCGAGCACTTGATGGGCGACCTGCTCGGCTACTGGCGCCGCGAGCGTCGTGTGGTCGCCGCCGACTGTCTGCGGCTCTCGATGGCCGACGAGTCCGACCAGCTCGACGCGCTCGGCGCAATCGCCCGGATCGAGTTCCAGGGCTTCGAGGAACGACGGACGCCGACCGGACGGAAGGCGAAGTGGCCGGTCGCCGTGTTCTCGTTCCCAGCGCAACCGATCGACGCCGACATCGACGCCAAGTCGAAGATGATCGTCGCGCTGAACGAGCAGCAGTGGGCCTTCTTCACGCTGGCCGGCATCGATCGCGAGGCGTGCACGGTCGAAGTCACCTGGAACCAGGAGGCGTCGGACCGTGGCCTGATTCCCGAGTCGCTCGTCCATCACCTCGTGTTCGACGAGACGGCCAAGCTCGCAGCGCTGTGCGAACTGGCCGACCAATTGCTCACCCCTGATGCCACCGCGGTTGGTCATGCGATCCTGGGCAACCACGTGCCGAAGTTCCTGCCTGGTTGCGCCCCGAAGGACGGCAGGTTCGTCGGCGGATACGAGGCGATCTGTGAGTGGGCGCCACACCTCGACAGCAGTTTCGTGCCGATCCAGGGACCGCCCGGCACTGGCAAGACGTTCACCGGTGCCCACATCATCCGCACCCTCGTCAATCAGGGAAAGCGGGTCGGGATCACGGCGATGAGCCACGGAGCGATCGACAATCTGATGCAGGAGGTGGTCGACCGGTTCGCCGAGAACGGCGAACTCGACTCGCTGCGGGCCGTGCGCAAGCACCACTCCGGCTCGGTCGACGAGGTGCCGTACATCGACGACAACGCCAAGTGCGCCACCGGCCCCTATGACGTGATCGGTGGGACGTCGTGGTTGTTCGCCAGCCAGGCGATGCGTGACAACCCGGTCGACGTGCTGCTGGTCGACGAAGCGGGCCAGCTCGGTCTGGCCGACACGTTGGCGGCGTCGATCTCGGCGACGAACGTGATCCTGCTCGGCGATCCGCAGCAGTTGCCCCAGGTGTGCAAGGCGAGCCATCCGAACCGCTCGGGTGTGAGCGCGCTCGAGCACCTGCTGGGGCCCGACGCCCGCACGTTCCCCGACGACCGCGGGGTGCTGCTCGACGTGACGTGGCGGATGCATCCCCACGTGTGCGGGTTCATCTCCGACGTGATGTACGAGGGCAAGCTGACGAGCCACGACTCGTGCGTCGGCCAGACCACGGCGGGGGGCACCGGTCTGCGCTGGATGCGCGCCGAGCACGACGCCAACGACACGAAGTCACCCGAGGAGGCAGCGATCGTCGTGTCGACGATCGAGGGTCTGATCGGCACCGACTGGACCGACCAGAAGGGTGTCACCCGCTCGATGACGGTCGACGACATCATCGTGGTGACGCCCTACAACGACCAGCGCCGTCTGGTGACCGCGGCGATCAACGCGAACCCGGCGATCGCCGGCGTCGAGGTCGGTACGGTCGACAAGTTCCAGGGTCGCGAGGCGGCGGTGGTGTTGTTCTCGATGGCGACGTCGTCGTCGGCGTTCATGCCCCGCACGGCCGACTTCCTGTTCTCGAAGAACCGCCTCAATGTGGCGATCAGCCGAGCCCGGTGCCTCGCGTACCTGATCTGCACCGACGACCTGCTCGACACGAGAGCCCGCAACGTCGACGAGATGGAGCTGATCTCCGCGCTGTGTTCCTTTGTCGAGCGGGCCGACGCCAGCTGAGACCTGCGTCGTCAGGGCGCGTCGAGCTCGATCTGCATCACGCGTGCAACGTGGTCGAGATCGGTGTCGGCCGTCAACAGACTGACGCGGTGTCGCATCGCCACGGCCGCAATCATGCAGTCGATCATTCCCCTCGGCGTCACCCCGGCGCGCCGGCACGTGCGGTAGATCCTCGTCGCACCATCGAAGTCGACCGGTGTGTCGAACCGCAGCAGTGTGAAGCGATCCATGAGCCGGCGCAGGTCACGTCCGCGGCGGTCATCTCGGGCTCCCGCGAGGACCTCCATGATGATGGGCTCGCTCACGGCGACGTCGTCGGTGCTCTCGATCAACTCGGTGAGGCGCGCATCGACGGGGCTCGCCGTCGCTCGGTCGAACTCGACCCACGCCGAGGTGTCGACGAGGATCACGCCGGTTCGGGGCCGACGTCGGTCGGAACCGTTGCGATGGAATGGCTGCCGCGCATCGCCATCGCCTCGTCGCGGGTCATCGGCTGGCCGGCGAGATGCCGCAGCGCAAGGTCGACAGCAGCGGTCTTCGTCCGGACGCCGAAGCGATCCATGATCGCCTCGACGTGGTCGTCGTCGAGTTCGATGTTGGTCCGAGATCGCGCCATACACTAATCGTACACCTAACGTGTACGAAGGGTGTGCGGACCCGTGGTGCGATGGTGCATGATCGAGGCGCAGTGGTGCTGCAAGGGTGGACGCATGCGGACGAGTCGACGGCGCAGCGTGTTCCTGTCGGCCGCGGTGTGCGCTGTGGCAACGTGGGGTTGCGGGGCGTCTGACGACGACGTCGGCGACCGCGATCGCGAATCTGACGCTTCCGCGGACGCGTCGGAAGCGTCATCGGATTCAATCGACGATCGCCGCGACGAGGCCGATGACGAGCGAGACGGGGTGCGGGTCGTCGACGGCGACACGTTGGACGTGTCGGGACCGTCCGGCGAGTTCACCGTGCGGATCATCGGGATCAACGCACCCGAGTCGGGGGAGTGCTTCGCCCGGGAGGCGACCGACGCATTGGTTGCGCTGGTGGATGGCAGCGAGTTGGTGCTCGTGGTCGATCGCTCCGACGTCGACCAGTTCGGGCGATCGTTGCGCTACGTCGAGACCGCCGGTGGCG
>JBGTCW010000349.1:0-3739 GCA_041748635.1 Ilumatobacteraceae bacterium
TGTCGCCTCGCCGAGGACCTGCCGGCGAGCGTCGTCGTGCTCGGCACGCACGGCCGCAGCGGCATCCGCCGGGCGATCATGGGTTCGACGTCGGACCACGTCGTGCGCCACTGCGTCTGCCCCGTGCTCGTCCAAGGTGCCGGCTGACGGCCGCTGCGATGAGCAAGACCTGCGCATGTGCGGTCTGGCTCATCGTTCGGGTTGGGTTGGGTCTGCGATGAGCGAGGCCTGCGTATTCGCTGGTTTGGCTCATCGTTCGGGTCGTTCAGACGCGACGACGGCGTCACGCCGGACCGCTGGGCCCATCGTGACGCCGTCGACGGCGGTGTTCAGTTGGTGACCAGCGCGAGGATCAGCTGACGATCTTGGCCTTGGCCGCTGCGAACTCGGCGTCGTCGAGCTTGCCGGCGGTGTGCAGGCCGGCCAGGGTGGCCAACTGGTCGGCCGGGCTCGTTCCGCCACCAGCGGTGGTGCGGATGTAGTCCTGCATCGCTGCTTCCTGCGTACGCGCCGCATTGAGTTGGCGCTCGCCCATCTTGTTGCCCCGGATGATCAGGTAGGCGAAGATGCCGATGTACGGCAGGAAAATGATGAAGATCGACCAGATCGCCTTGGCGCCGCCGCCCAGGTCGTCGCTGCGGAGGATGTCGCCAAAGATCGAGAAGATCAACATGATCCACACGAAGAACAAGAAGAACCAAAGGATCGACCAGAAGACCTGGCCGGTCCCGAATTCGGCTGCGAGTAACAAAGCTGTTGCCTTTCGTACCGTCGTCGCGTTCGTGCGCCGAGCGGCTACAGCATCGCCGTCGCTCGCCGGGAAATCAAGCATCCTCTCGACCTGCGATTGCGCGCGCTGGATGCGCTACGGTTCGCCCGTTTCGTCCGGCGCGACAGCGCCTTCTCGAGGAGGTCTCCATGGCGCTCGGCCCAATCGAAGTGCTGAGCTGAGTGCCGATGAGCGATACCACCGACGAACCCGATCGGCGCGTGGGCGCTCGGTCTCGGAGCGCTCGGGTTGTACGTGTGGTGGGCCCCCGGCTTCTCCGTCGATCGCTGGTTCGTGGCCGTCGTGTTCCTGGCATTGTTCGCGACGGCGGTCGAACTGCTCCGACGCCAGGTCGTCCGCGAGCACGCCCCGAGTCTCAGTCCCTGACGACGAAGGTCGGCGCCGACGCCGACCCGAGCAGCACCGACACGAGGATGCCGAGCGGCAACGCGCCCCAGTAGCTCATGGCGACGCCGAGGTTGCCGAGGAAGAGCATCAGCAGCCACGTCGCCGGGAAGGTGGCGATGAGGAAGACGATGAGTAGCGCGAGCAGACCTTTGATCATGATGTCCCCATTTCGATCGAGGAATGGCCGCGGTGGCCGTCCCGTCGGCGAATGTACCTACTGCGATAGCGTGCCGACGTGCTCATTTTGGCAATCATCTTGTTCGGCATGATCGTTGGCTGGCTCGCCCAGTTCGTCCTCGGACGCGGCGCTGGGCGGACCGACTGGACGATGGCGCTCGTCGCTGGGCTCGGGGGCTCGTTCGTCGGCGGCTTGCTGGCGAGCCTGATCGCGGGCGACGGACTGGCGCTCAAGCCGAGCGGGCTCATCGGCTCGATCGTCGGTGCGATCATCATCACCGCAGGGTGGCAGTGGTACGCCACGACGAAACTCGACAAGGCGCGCGCAGCCGACAAGAAGGCAGCTCGCTCGGGGCGTCACCACTGACGGTGTGGATCCTCGAGCCGGCCTGACGAGTCCCGGGCCGACGACGCCCGGGTTGGTGTGTGCTCATCACCACCTGTATTCGACGCTGGCGCGCGGCATGCCGCCGCCGCCGAGCACGCCGACCACCTTCCGGTCGGTCCTCGAGCAGATCTGGTGGCGCCTCGACGCTGCGCTCGACCTCGAGATGCTCGAGTGGTCCGCAAAGCTGGGCGCGCTCGAAGCACTCGAAGCCGGCTGCACGGCGATCATCGACCATCATGAGTCGCCGAATGCGATCGAGGGCTCGCTGAGCGTGATCGCCGACGCGTGTGCCGAGGTCGGCGTGCGCGTCGTCACCTGCTACGGCGTCACCGACCGCCACGGCGCCGATGGCGCTCGTCGGGGGCTCGACGAGAACGACCGATTCCTGCGCTCGGGTGGCCGCGGCATGGTCGGCGTGCACGCCGCATTCACCAGTACCGACGACACGCTCGCTGCCGCCGCCGAACTCGCCTCGACGCACGGTGTCGGTGTGCACATCCACGTCGCCGAGGGTCCTGACGATGCGGGGGCGGTCGACCGGCTCGCCGGCCTCACGAGCGACGACTGGTTGCTGATCCACGGGGTCCACCTGCCCGACGAGCACGGCCTGCTCGGCACGATCGTGCACAACCCGCGCTCGAACATGAACAACTCGGTCGGCTACGCGCGACCCGTTCGCTTCACCAATCCGGTGGCGCTCGGGACCGACGGGATCGGCGCCGACATGATCGCCGAATTCCAGCTCGCCTTCGTGGCCGGTCGGGCCGCGGATGTGACCTTCGACCCCGACACGGCGTGGTCGTGGCTGGAAGCGGGGTGGGCGCTCGTGCCCGAGGCCCGCACCGATCGGGTGCGGTGGTCGTTCACTCCGATGGAGCCGTGGCAGCTTGCGTACACACCGACGGTGCGGGCCATCGACGTCGACATCGACGGCGAGCCAGCCCTACGCGACGGCGCTGCAACCCGTGTCGACGCTGCAGAGATCCGAGCGAAAGCCGCCGAACAAGCCGTCCGACTCCACGCCCGCCTGTGACGCATCCCCCATGTCGACGCTGTGAGCGATGCGTGCGCGATGTGCGTGCATCGCTCACAACGATCGGGGGTCAGGTGACGACGACGGTGGTGCCGACGTCGGCGAACGCCCACAGGAACTCGGCGTCGAGGTCGTGCTGGCGTTGGCAGCCGCCCGACAGACGGGTGCCGAGTTCGTCGGTGGTCTGGTACTCGGAGTTGTCGGCCACGCTGTGGGGAATGCCGTGGAAGCCGATGTGGCCGATGTCGGTCTGCAGATAGCGGATCATGTTCGGCAGGAAGGCCTTGCCGTTCCACGCCGTCGACATCTCCGACCGGCTGTAGACGGTGTGGGTGCCCGGTGTCTCGTTGCTGTACTTCGAGCCCGAGACCAACCACGATCGGACGATGTTCTCGTCGGAGTCGACCGCCCACACCCGTTGACCCGCGCGGTCGTAGACGACGCGACGGCCGGACCCCGAGCCCTCCGGCAGCGGTGGCGCCGCGTTGCCCATGGAGGCAACGGGGGAGAGGTAGTACCCGGTCGAGTCGAGCGTTTTGGGCGCCGGGGCGGGAGTGCGGACCACGAGCGACTCCTCGTCGGGCCAAATGTCGAGCTCGACTGCGCTCTCTCGTCCGACGACACCGTCGACGAACAGCCCGGCCTGCTCTTGGTACGCCATCACCGCTGAGAGTGTCGGATCGTCGAAGTCGCCGTCGATGGCGCCGTCGTAGAAGCCCTCGTCGGCGAGCGATTGCTGGAGGCACTCGACGCCAGCACCCTGTGAGCTGAGCCGGATCGACAGCGCGCCGATCGTGCAGCCGCCGTCGGCTCGCTCCGGCTCGATCGGTGCAGTCGACTCGACTTCGTTCTGGCCGAGGTCGCCTTCCAGATCCGGCAGTGCGATTCCGACCGGCGACGCAGCGGCTCCCTCGGCGGCGGCATCGGCGTCCGTCTCGCCGCCTGGCACCGCATTCGTCGCTGC
>JBGTCW010000350.1:0-3783 GCA_041748635.1 Ilumatobacteraceae bacterium
CGTTCGATCGCCCGGGTCGCTTCGGTCACGAGCTGATCCGAATCGCCGCCACCCTGCGCGGCCCCGGCGACGCAGTGGCGTATGTGCTGATCGAGCAGCCCGACGGCCACGCTCTGCAACGCCTTGGTGGCGGCGCTGACCTGGGTGAGCACGTCGATGCAGTACTCATCTTCGTCGACCATTCGCTGGAGCCCTCGGATCTGCCCCTCGATTCGGCGGAGCCTCTTGAGATACTCAGCCTTGTCGATCGTGTACCCGTGCGTCGCCATCGTGTTCGCTCCATCGTCGTAGGGGCTATATACCGTACCCGGGTATAGCGACGATCTGGAACAGCGAGCGCGTCGGGTGGCGGTGCGCCCGCCACCCGACAGCGATCTGATCAGCCTTCCAGGAGCGCCCGCATCTCTTCGATCTCCGCCTGCTGGGCGGTGATGATCTGATCGGCGAGGGTGAGCACGTCGGCGTTCGATCCGTCGGCCTTGACGGTCTCGGACTGGCTGATTGCTCCCTCGTGGTGGGCGATCATCATCTCGAGCCACATGGCGTCGAATTCGGCGCCGGTCGAAGCGGCGAGCGCGTCCATGTCCTCGACGGTCATCATTCCGTCCATCGACGACATGTCGTGTCCGTCGGACATGTCCATCGTCATCGCTTCACCGGCCGCGGTGAGCCACGCCGTCATCTGGGTGATCTCGGGTTCCTGCGCGGCTTGGATACGCGTTGCGAGGTCGATGACCGCAGCCCCGGCGCCGACGTTCGGATCGAGCGCGATCTCGGCCATCTCGACGGCCTGCTCGTGGTGGGCGATCATGCCCTGCGCGAACTCGACGTCAGCGTCGTTGAGCGACACGGCATCAGCGGCAGGGGCTTCTGCGGCAGCGACCGTGGTGTCGGTCGACGAGGAGTCATCCGACCCGCACGCAGCGAGCAGAGCGGTGGCAGCGAGCGCTATGGCGGGGATCTTGGAACGGTGAGACATGGGGGGTCCTTTCGGGGTTTTACTACAGGATGTAGTTTACTCTGGTTGAGCGACATCGCGCGGTCGCGTATCGGTGGAGCTGGTGGCCGGGGGTGACACCACCATCGCTGCGGTGACGCCGACAATCACGAGTCCGATGGCGAACTCGCCGAGTACTGCGGTGCGGATCGTGCCGAGATGGCGAGGCAGGTTGTCGGCATCATCCAGCCGAGCATCGACGCGCCGACGGTTGAGATTGGCGAGGCCCAGCATCCCGGCGAAGATGACGAGCTTGACGAGTAGGTATCGGCCATGGTCGGCGTCGAGGATGTTCGCTGGGGATCCGACGAGGCGCAGGCTCTGCACGACACCCGTCGCAACCAGCACCGCGACGCTGATGGCTGCCACGCGGGAGAAGCTTCGAACTGCGGGCACGAGCACGGCGGGAGCGGTCGTGGGGATGACGATCAGACCCACGATCGCCAGGCCGCCGATCCAGGCCGCGGCGGCCGCGTGATGGGCGACGTCGGTCAGGACACCGAGTGTTGGCCAGCGCATCGAGAGCGAGTGTCCGGCAAAGGCCCACGTCCCCAGCAACGCCAGTCCGGCGAGCGTGACGGCGGTCCATTTCACGTCGGGGTGATCGATGCGTTGCTGGAACAGCACGATCCACATCGCCACGGCGATCACGATCCGGACCATGAGGGCCATGCCGGCGTCGGTGGTCATCGCCGCGTTGATCGAGCCGAACGACGACCACCATGCGTCACCGCTGATATCGGAGGCGATGACGAGGACCTGCACGAACGCCAGCACGGCAGTGATGAGCAGCGAGTAACTGAGAATTCTCTGCAGCAGCTGGTGCCGGCCGGCAGCGGCCCAGACATAGGCGGTGGTGAGCAGGATGCCAACGGCCGACATGATCGCCAGATACGAGCTGTACCTCAACATCCAGCGAACTGCCGAGGGCGTCGAGGAGATGTCGGAGTCGTCGTCTGACACCGTCGCTGCAGACTCAGGGAGCGAGGTGGTCGGCGCTTCGACGATCGATGGCTCGGTCGTTTCCGCAGTCTGTTGCGCTGCGGCCGAGATCGTGAAGCCGACTCGGCCCGTGATCGGGTGACCGTCAGGGCCGACGAGACGCCATCGCAACGACACGGCCCCTGGCTCCAAGTCGGGCAGTGGAGTGACGACCTCGGTGTCGCGAGCGGGACCATTGGTCGACCCGGGAAGATCCCTGCGGGCACCGGTTGCGTCGATGAGCGTGACCGTCATGGTCTCGACCGGCACGGTGTTGTCGAAGGTCCACGTGATCTGCTCCGGCGCAGCAGGAAGCACGGCACCATCGGCGGGATCGCTCGACAGCAGGGTGTTGTGGGCGGCGACCGGGTCGGCCAGCAGGCCGACAGCTCCCACGATGAAGGCTGCCGCGCCGAGCGCGAGAACGAGGAGGCGTCGACGAGTGGGAGGAGGCATGGCCTGGCGGGGTCGTGGCACCCCGGCACGGGATCTACACGTTGTAGGAATATAGTGGCCGATCGTTGCCGACCAGCAGCAGCCCTCCGGAGGATGTGCATGACCCGACGACCTGATGGTGCACTCGAGACCGACGTGCTGCGCGTGCTGTGGAATACCGACCGCCCGTTGCTTCCCGGTGAGATCAACGAACTGCTCGCCGCCGGTTACGCCTACACGAGCATCGCCACGATCCTCACCAGGCTGCAGGCCAAAGGGCTCGTCACGCGCACGCCATCGGGCCGTGCCTACACCTACGAGGCCACCGTCGACGAACCCGGCCTCGCAGCGCGCCGCATCGATGAACTGCTCGACGCAGCATCGGATCGATCGCTCGTGCTGAGCCGGTTCATCGGCGGCCTGCCCGCACGAGAAGCCAAGGCCCTCCGAGCACTGCTCGACGAGTCGAAGCCACCGAAGCGCACGTGATCGAGTTCGTCGCATTCCCGCTCGCGGTGACACTTGGCGTCGCGGCGCTCGCCACCTCGGCGCATCGCCGCTTGCCACCCAAGCTGGCCGCCCGATTCGTGACCATGGCGCTCGTGCTCGTGGTGGCTGCCGCCCTTCCGACCGCCGTCGTCGTCGCCGTCGCGTATCTCGCCCACGTTCCGCTCATCGGAGCCGGGTTCCAGTGGTGTGCGCAGGCGATCGGCGTGCACAGTGCCATTCCAGCCTGGATCGGAATACCGGTACTGGGGCTGCTCGCCGCCGGAGCGGTGCGAACCGCCCGTCTGATTCGCGACCACCGCACTCTGCGGACGCACGACGCACACCCGATCCACATCGCCGACAGCCACAAGCCGTATGCAGTGACGCTGCCGGGTCGTGCTGGACAGATCGTCATCTCCACGGCGATGGTCGACATGCTCGACGACGACGAGCAGCGCATCGTCGTCGCCCACGAAGAGGCCCACGCTCGCTACCGCCATGACCGCTACCTGCTCACCGCCGAGTTCGCAGCCGCCATACTTCCGCCCCTGCGCGCCCTCGCCCGACGAGTCAGCTTCTCGATCGAACGCTGGGCCGACGAAGCGGCGGCAGCAGCCTGTGGGGACCGCCGTATGGTCGCCATGACGCTCGGCAAGGTCGCGATGCACAGCACCCCGCGAACCGTTGCCGGTTTTTCCGGGCTCGGCGTCGCCGCTCGCATGGGTGCACTCCTGCAACCGCCGATCGCCCCGCCGCATCGCTCACATCTCGTGTTGCTGTGGTCGAGTCTCGCTGTCACGGCCGCCTTCAGCGTCTACCAACTCCACCACCTCGAACAGCTCGTCGCCGCACTCTGCCCACACTGATCGGCTGCCGAGAAG
>JBGTCW010000351.1:0-2981 GCA_041748635.1 Ilumatobacteraceae bacterium
GACGCCCTACAGTGCGTCCCGGCCGTACGGCCCATCGCCCCGCCGCGATGCCCCCATCCCAGGCGGAACGTTCCGCCACAGTCACCTTCGAGGAGCACCCAACGTGTCGATCCTTGCGTCCAGTCTCACCCTTGGAGCAGCAGACTACGAATGGCGAGACAATGCCATCTGCCGCGACACCGATCCGGAGCTCTTCTTCCCGGTCGGGACAACGGGACACGCGCTGGTGCAGATCGACCGTGCGAAGGAGGTCTGTGACGAGTGCACGGTGGCCAAGCAGTGCCTCGATTTCGCTCTCGAGACCAACCAGGACTCGGGCATCTGGGGCGGCCTCACCGAGGAAGAGCGTCGCATCATCCGTCGGCGCCGTGTCGCCGCCGCCCGCGCTTCGCGCGCCAGCTGAGCTCGCTCAGTCGTCGGTCGGGACGACCAGTTCGATGACTGTTCCGCGACGATCACCTGAACCGTGATCCAACCGAGCGCCGGCGAGATCGTCGGTCGTCGCCGGCCGGACGTCGATGGTGCCGTTGAGTTCGGTCGTCACGAGGGTGCGCACGATCGACAACCCGAGTCCCTTCGCATCCTCGATACGGAACGCCGGATCGACGCCGAGACCGTTGTCGACGACACGGATCGTGAGTTTGTGGTCACGTTGGGCGAGACCGACCTGGACCTCGCCACCGGCGCTTCCCTCCGGAAATCCGTGTTCGACGGCGTTCTGCAGTAGTTCCGTGAGCACCACCGACAGCGGTGTGGCGGTGTTCGCCGGGATCCGACCCCCGTCGCCGCTCACCGTGAACCTCACCGGTCGATCCGGCGATTGCAGCCCCTCCTCGGCAAGGCGCAGCAGTGGCCGCACGATCTCGATGAAGGCGATGTCCTCACCCGGCTCACGCGACAGTGACTCGTGCACGAGCGCGATCGTGCGGATCCGCCTCACCGACTCCTCGACCGCCGCCTTTGCCTCGGGGTTCGTCAGGCGCCGCGATTGCAGGCGCAGCAGCGACGAGATGGTCTGGAGGTTGTTCTTCACCCGATGATGGATTTCGCGGATCGTCGCGTCCTTGCTCAGCAGGAGTCGATCGCGCTTGCGCAGCTCTGTCACGTCGCGCACCAGCAGCAGACCGCCGGCGATACTGCGTCCTGCGTCGGAGGTCACCACGATCGGTACACACCGGCACAGCAGCGTCACGTCCGCGCCCTGTTCGAACTCCTCCACGATCGGCTCGAACCGCTCGAACGCCTGGCGGACCGGACCGTCGTGAAAGCCCAACTCGGCCAGACGCATCCCCACCGGGTTGGCCTGGATGCCGACACGGTGGAGCGCGGAGTTCGCGTTCGGTGACACGTAGGTGACGGTGCCGCTCGAATCGAGCGTGAGCACACCGTCGCCCACACGCGGCGCAGCGCTCGAGTCGGCGACCCGGCCGGCGAACGGGAACGACCCGGCCTCGATCATCTCGACGAACTCCTCGAAGATGAAGGAGTAGTTGCGTTCGAGTTCGCCGAGCGGACGACCGGCGCGGACCTGCCACTCCTTCGACAGCACGGCAATCACCCGGTCGTCTCGTCGTACCGGGATCGCCAGCATGCGGCCGTGGTTGCCCTCGTCGCTCGCGACGTCGCCGGCGATCGCACCTTCGACCCGCTGGCCGGTTCGGGCGGCCTGTTCGATGAGTTCGGCCTCGTCGCCGTCCGCCCACGTCCCGACGTAGTCGGTGGCGTACATGGTCTGATTCGTCGCCGGTCGCACCTGGTCGACGATGAGCCAGCGCCCTGCTCCGGTCGGCACGTACAACAACAGGTCGGCAAAGCACAGGTCGGCCAGGAACGCCCACTCGGCGGTGAGTCGGTGGAGGTGTTCGATGTCGTCGCGTTCGAGCGCTGAGTGCTGGCGTGCCAGTTCGGCGAGGGAGGTCATCGCCGTTGATTCTGCCCGATGATCACGTGTCGCGAAGGTGACCGGCCAACCGACCCAGCCCCGAGAGATCGTGGATGTCCCCTTCGAGCCAGGGAACCGAGATCATCGTCGGCACCATTGCGGCCAACTCCGTGCTGCGATCCTTCTCACGCGCAGCCACCAATGCGACGTCGTCGAATCGAGATGCGATCTGGGTCAGCACCGAGCGCACGTGCTTGACCGGCACCTCGAGACGCTCGGCAACCGTGGCCGCGAGTTGGCCAGTCGCCTCGTCGAGCAGCGCCGTCGCGCTGTCCGCAGCGTCGCTGCCGGCAACCTCGTCGGGCAGCACCCGGTTCGCCACGATCGCGCCGAGGCACATCTGTCGTTCGACCAACGATCGGGCCAGGAAGCGCGCCTCGTGGCTCGGCGCCGTCTCGAGCGTCGTCACCACGACGAATGCCGTGCGTGGGTCGACGAGGAGTGCCTCGACCTCGCGGGCACGGCGTACGAAACCGCTTTCCATCGCTTGGAACAGCACGAAGAAGTCGGCGATGTCCTGCAGGAACCGAGATCCCAGCACCCGATCGGCGACCTGGTAGAACGGTTTGGACGCCATCGTGAACAGTCGCGAGCGGTACGGCACGGTCAACCACCGCAGTAGTCGGCTGCCGAAGAAGTCGACCATCCGCGAGGGCGCGTCGAGGATCGACAAGGCATTGCGCGACGGCGGCGTGTCGACGATCACCAGATCGAAGTCGCCGCGTGCATGCAGCTCGTGGAGTTGCTCCATCGCCAGATATTCGTGGCTGTGCACGAAGCGGCTCGTGATGTTCTCGTACAGCGGGTTCGCGAGCACGGCGTCGCGGGTTGCTGCGTCGGGCGCATGGCGCGTGATCAGTTCGTCCCACCCCGCCTTGGTGTCGAGCATCGCCACCCAGAGCTCGCCACGAACCTTCACGCCGGCGTCGGCGAACGCCGCCGGATCGACCAGCGTCGGGGTGTTGCCGACCTCGTCGAGTCCGAGCGCGGTCGCCAGCCGACGCGCGGGATCGACGGTCAGCACGAGCACGCGGCCCTT
>JBGTCW010000352.1:0-2131 GCA_041748635.1 Ilumatobacteraceae bacterium
ACTGCACCACCATGGCGGCGATGCCCGTGCTGAAGCCGCTCCACGACGAAGCCGGACTCATACGTCTGATCGCCAGCACCTACCAGGCGGTTTCGGGTGCCGGCCTCAACGGTGTCGACGAGCTCGACAAGCAGGCTCGCCAGGTCACCGACCGGGCCGCCGAGCTGACGCATGACGGTTCGGCGGTCACATTCCCAGCACCCGACAAGTTCGCCAGGCCGATCGCGTTCAACGTCCTGCCCCTCGCCGGCAAGCTCGTCGACGACGGGTCCTTCGAGACGGACGAAGAGCAGAAGCTGCGCAACGAGAGCCGCAAGATCCTCGACATCCCCGGGCTCCTCGTCTCCGGCACGTGCGTGCGCGTCCCGGTGTTCACCGGCCACTCGCTGTCGATCAACGCCGAGTTCGAGCGTCCGATCTCCATCGATCGGGCGACCGAACTGCTGCGCGCCGCTGCGGGTGTCGTGCTGTCCGACGTGCCGACGCCGCTCGAGGCCGCCGGCCAGGACCCGGCCTTCGTCGGGCGACTCCGCGTCGACGAGGGCGCTCCCGCCGGCCGCGGGTTGGCGATGTTCGTGAGCAACGACAACCTGCGCAAAGGTGCTGCCCTCAACGCCATCCAAATCGCTGAACTGGTCCAGGCGAGGCGATGACTGCGTCAGCGACTTCGGGTCAGCAGGTGCAGGGGATGGAGTGGCACTTGGGGCAGCCGTTGGCAAAGCGTTGGATCGCTTCGTCGAGGTCGACGCCCTGCTGATTGGCCAGCGTCGCAACCCACGCCACGACGTCACCGAATTCGTGGACGCGCTGTTCGTGGGTCCCCTTGCGAACCGCCTGTGCGAGTTCGCCGATCTCCTCGGTGAGCCACGCCACCGACGCCGACACCCCGCGTTCGCGATCTCGGTCGCCATACGTGCGTTCGATGACGTCCTGCAACTCGGCGAAGTCCACGATCGGCGACCGTAGCAAGCCGGCGTGTGCTCAGGCGTCGACGGCCAGTGGCGCCCCGACGTCGAAGGTCGTCTTGAAGCTGGCCATCCGCGGATCGGCGTTGACGACGACGAGATACGAGGTCTCGCTGCGCGTCGACGACACACGGGTCATCGAGGTGTAGGCGAGACGCGGTGAACGCTCCTCCATCCCGACGCCAACCACCACCGCCGGGCTGTCCCAGCCCTTGAAACTGTGCACCGTGCAGCCCTTGACGGCGTCGGCGTCGGGCCAGAACCGACCCTTGCTCCGGTGGCGTTCGTCGGGATCGCGGCTGTAGACGTGATGCACCGGGTACCCCGCCGCCTCGATCTCGGCCGCTGCTGCCAGACCGTCGTGGTGGTACTCGCACAGGTACACAACATCGCGTGGCGCCAGCGACGGGTGCTCCTGCAGCAAACGCACGACCGCATGACCGACGGAGCGGCCCAGTTCCGAGACACGCTCGATGTTGCTCCACGATCGCACCACATCTGCGACGTGACCGACCACCTCACCCTGGTCGTCGGCGATCTCAGGCACCACGGCGTCGGAATCGACGAACGTCCTGGCGAATTCGTTCGTCGAACGGATCAGTTCGGGCGCCATGCGATACGAGTTGTTCATGTCGATCCAGGGCTCGGTGAAGCCCGCCGACGCAAGCGCCGCCGGATCGTCCCACGTCGACTTGCCGTACAGGTCGACGGTCGAGTCGGCGACGAGAAGCATCTCACCGTTGGCTCCAACCACGTGCCGACGCAGCAGGCTCCACCAGTCGAGGGTGAAGTCCTGGCCTTCGTCGACGAGGACGGCATCGAACCGGCGCTCGAAGCCGCGCTCGAACACGTTCAGGGTCTTCGCGACGATCTTCACCGGCCAGGTGCCGCGGACGGGTTCGTCGGCGATGACGCCGAGTTGCGCCGCGTCATCGACCACCCGCGAGCAGAACGTGTGGAAGCTGGTGCAGGTCACTCGGGCCGGGTTCGCGCCGTACTCGGCGCACCGTTCGACCACGAGGCGCCGCAGGTGATCGGCCAACGTCAGGTTGAAACACAGCACGAGCACGCTCTTGCCGTCGGCGGCCAGCCGGGCAGCACGGGCCGTGAGGGCGAACGACTTCCCGCTCCCCGGGGGTCCGGTCACGCCCCGTACGGACGCACCG
>JBGTCW010000353.1:0-5931 GCA_041748635.1 Ilumatobacteraceae bacterium
GTCGGGTCTCGGCGCCGACATCCCGTTCTGCCTCGTGGGTGGTCGGGCGCGCGTCCGCGGCGTCGGCGAGGTCATCGATGCGCTCCCGCACGTCGACCGCGTCGTCACGTTGGTGATCCCCCCGCTCACCGTCAGCACCCCTGCGGCGTATCGCGCCTGGGACGAACTGAGCGGACCGACCGCGGACGGACCCAACGATCTCGAACCCGCAGCGCTCGTCGTCGAGCCCGAACTCGGTCGCTGGCGTGACCTGATCGGCGATCGAGTCGGCGTCGCTCCGGTGCTCGCTGGCAGCGGAGCGACCTGGTTCACCGACGGCGATCGCGCAAACGCCCTCGACGATCTGGTCGGCGAGGGCGCTCGGGTGGTGGTGGCACGGACCGTGCCGAAGGAGGTGGCGACCAACCGGGTGCCCGGGTGGTCGGCGCGCAGGTGACTACTTGCGACGCTGGTGACGAGTGCGGCGCAGCATCTTCTTGTGCTTCTTCTTGCGCATCCGCTTGCGTCGCTTCTTGATCAGAGAACCCATAAGGCGCACCACGCTACCGGCCCCAACGCGCAGTGCCACCAGAGCAGCGCGCCACCAACCCAGGTGGGCAGGTCCGACCGAGCGCGGTACCGTACGAGTTGTGCCAGGCACATCGTGTACGTGAGCTGGCCGGGACATCCAGCCGACGCAACCAGTCGGTGAACACGAAACAATCCGGGGTCGTCTAATGGTAGGACAGCGGTTTTTGGTGCCGCGTGTAGGGGTTCGAATCCTCTCCCCGGAGCCATGAACGTCTCCGCGATCGTGCTCGCCGCCGGCGAGGGCACCCGAATGCGTTCGAGTCGGCCCAAGCCGCTGCACATGATCTGCGGCCGGGCGATGGTGCTCCACGTCATCCATTCGCTCGAAAACGTTGCCCCCGGCCGCACCGCTGTCGTCGTCGGCCACGGCGCCGAACAGGTCACCAAGAAGGTGCAGCTGCTCGCCCCCGCCTGGGCCAACGTTGCGTTCGTCGAACAGCACCAGCAGAACGGCACCGGCGACGCGGCGTCCATCGGCATGACCGCGTTCGGCGGCGACGACTACGACGACGATTCCACCATCGTCGTGCTGCCCGGCGACACCCCCCTGCTGCGTCCCGAGACGCTGCACGAACTGGTCGCCACCCACATCGAGTGCGCGAACGCCGCCACGCTGCTCACGAGCGTCATGGACGACCCCACCGGCTACGGCCGGGTGATCCGCAAGGCCAACGGTCAAGCGGCGCGCATCGTCGAACACCGAGACGCCGCCCCCGACGAACTCGACGTGCGCGAGATCTGCACCTCGATCTACGCGTTCCGCCGCGACCTGCTCGGGCCGGCACTGCGCAAGCTCACCACCGACAACGCGCAGGGCGAGTACTACCTCACCGAGGTGATCTCGGTGCTCGGCTCGATGGGTCATCGCATCGGTGTCGTGCAGGCGCCCGCGGTCGAGACCCAGGGCGTCAACGACCGCTGGCAGCTCGCGCTCGCCGAGCGTGAGCTACGGGCGCGCACGAACCGGGCGCACCTTCTGGGTGGCGTCACGATGCTCGATCCGCGCCAGACGTTCATCGACGTCACCGTCACGATCGGCCGCGACGTCACGCTGTACCCCGGCACGATGCTGCAGGGCACGACCGTGATCGGTGACGGCTGCGAGATCGGTCCCGATACACGGCTCGTCGACTGCGCCGTCGGCGACGGGTCCGTCGTCGAGCACACCGTGGGCCACGATGCCGAGGTCGGCCCCGGCGCCGTCGTCGGGCCGTACGCCCATCTGCCCGCCGGATCGAGTGTGGCTTCCAACTCGACGACCGGTGCCTTCTACACTGCCCCTGCCGGCTGAAGCCAGCACACGTTCGGGGAGGACGTCACAACTCATGGAGAAGGTCACCACCAAGCGACTCGCCCTCTACTCGGGTCGCACCCATCCGGAGTTGGCCCACGAGGTGGCATCGCACCTCAACATCGAGTTGGGACACGACAATCTCGTCGAGTTCTCGAACGGTGAGGTCCGCTGCCGGTTCGGCGAGTCGATCCGTGGCTCGGACGTGTTCGTGATCCAGAGTCACTACGGCGTCGACAACCACTCGGTCAACGACTCGATCATGGAGCACCTGATCATGATCGATGCCGCGTACCGGGCGTCGGCGAAGCGCATCACGGCCGTGTGCCCGTTCTACGGGTACGCCCGCCAGGACCGCAAGGCCGAAGGGCGTGAGCCGATCACCGCTCGCCTGATCGCCGACATGTTCAAGGCCGCTGGCGCCAAGCGGATGATCTCGATCGACCTGCACTCGGGCCAGATCCAGGGGTTCTTCGAGGGCCCCGTCGACCACCTCACCGCGATGCCCGTACTCGAGTCGTACATCCGCGCCAATGCCACCGCACCGGTGATCGTGTCGCCCGATGCAGGACGCATCAAGGTCGCGGAGCGCATGGCGCAGCACCTCGGCGACTGTGGCGCCGACCTCGCGTTCATCTACAAGCGGCGACCGAAGGGAACCACGAACGTCGCCGAGGCGGCCGAGGTGATGGGCGACGTCGCCGGTCGGCTGTGCGTCGTGACCGACGACATGATCGACACCGCCGGCACGATCTGTGCGGCCGCGGAGTTGCTGGTGCAGCGCGGGGCCAGCGAGGTGTGGGCGATGGCGACGCACGGCGTGCTGTCGGGTCCGGCCATCGATCGGTTGAAGAACGCGCCGATCGAACGAGTGGTGCTGACCAACACGCTGCCGTTGCCCCCCGAGAAGCAGCTCGACAAAATCGAAGTGCTCTCCGTCGCCCCGCTGATCGCCGAAGCGCTCGGCGCCGTGTTCGACGACACCAGCGTCAGCGACATCTTCGGCGGCGAAAACCTCGCCTGAGCCCGCCCTCCTCCCGTCGCCTCCCCCGCCCACCACAACTCCGAAAAATGCGCACCGGCGCGTCACGGGCGGGCATATCTGCGCACATTTCGGATTCGCGTTCCCATTTGGCGGACTCAGGACACCCTGTACGGATGTGTTCGACTCCCACAGCCTCCAGACCGCCGCCCGTCAGTTCGGAACGATCACACGATCGCAGCTGCTCGAACACGGAACCTCGCGGTCCTCGATCACCCGAGCTCGAAGCACCGGAGTACTCCTCGAGCTCGTGCCCGGCGTCTTCCGCTTCGCGTCGAGTCCCGAGACCTTCGCGATGCGGTGCATGGCAGCGCAACTCGCAACGGCACCGGTTGGCTACTTGAACGGGTGGACGGCCGCCCGACTGGCCGGGCTGCGAAAAATGCCGGAGTCGCCGATCCACATCACCGCCCCGACGACCACCAATCGATCGCTGGCGCCGTGGATCGACTGCCACAGGAGCCGCTGGTACGACGAACACGACCGATACGTGCGCAACGACGGCCTGATCGTCGCCACGCCGGCACGCATGCTGTTCGCCCTGGCGGCCGCGTTCAACCAATTTCGATTCGAGCGCGCTGCGGAGGATGCGTGGCACCTCGGGCTGATCACACCATCGGAGGCTGCGGAGTACCTCCAGGCGCATCGATGCCGGGGGAAGGACGGCGTCGCAACGATGGAGCGCTGGCTCGAACGGGCGCTCGGTCGCCATCGGCCGACGCAAAGCGACCTCGAACGGGTGCTCCTCGAAGCGCTCGAGCGGCGCTCGCTGCCGACGCCGGAGCGTCAGCACCCCGTCGTGTTGCTGTCGGGTGAAACGGTCCACATCGACATCGCCTGGCCGGATCTCCGACTCGCTGTCGAACCAGGTGGGGCGTGGTGGCACGGCGGCGATGACGGCCAGCGGCGCGACCACGCTCGCGATCGAGCAACGACTCAGGTCGGCTGGCTGACCGTGAGATTCGACGACGAGATGCGTAAGGACCCCGACGGCGCCGCTGCCGAAGTCGAGCAGATCTACCGCCGCCGCGCCCAGGACGTCCGAAAAATGCGCACGTCTGCGTCGTGAGCGATCTGATCCGCGCACATTTCGGCGACACCGATCACGTCATCTCGAAATGTGCGCAGATCGGAGCGCGGGCGACGGCCTGGTGCGCATTTTTCGGAAGTGGGCTCGGGGTGAGCGGGACGGTGCCGCAGACGACGATGCGCGAGCGAGATCGGGAGGGGATGCGGCGGCGGGGCGGTAGATTGAGATGCTGCTGTAACGACCTGGCGCCTGTTGTGTGGCGCCGTCACGAGATCCGATGGAAGCCGATCACCATGTCTGAGACCGTTCTCACCGCCGAAGTCGGCCGCCGCGCCGGCAGCTCCGATGCCCGCCGTCTGCGCGCCGACGGCAAGATCCCCGGGGTCGTCTACGGCCACGGGATGGATCCGATCAGCGTCACGGTCGACCGCCGCGAACTCCGCCAGGCCCTGTCGGGCGCCGCTGGCATGAACACGATCCTCGACCTCACCGTCGACGGAACGGTGTACCCGTCACTCATCAAGGACATCCAGCGCCATCCGGTGAAGCGTTCGGTCCAGCACATCGACTTCATCCAGGTCAACCTCAACGAGGAGATCGTGGTCGCGATCCCGATCCACCTCGAGGGCGAGGCCAAGGAAGTCTCGAACAACAACGGCCTGGTCGACCTCACCATGCAGGAGCTGCAGGTCCGCACCACGCCGCGCAGCATCCCCGACGGCATCACGATCGACATCACCGACATGACCATGGACACGGTCATCCGCATCGAGGACCTCGAGTTGCCCGCAGGCGTCACCGCCGAAGGTGACCCCGAGGCGCCCGTGGTCACGGTGTTGATCATGCGCACCACGGTCGAGGACGACGAAGACGCCGCCGCCATCGAAGCTGCCGGCGAAAGCGAAGACGGCGAGGCTGGCGAGGCCGGCGAGAGCGCCGACGCTGCTGACGAGTCCGACGGCGAGTGACGAGTTCGGCACCGGCCCGATGACCGGTCGCTGTCCACGGAATCCGCTGTTCAGGACGTCTCGTTCCGAAATGTGCGCAGATCAAGCCGCCCGTGACCCAAGCGTGCGCATTTTTCGGATAGGGGAACGTTGAATGGGGCTGTTCGGGCGCATCGGCAAGGGCGAGCCCTCCGACTGGCTCGTCGTGGGCCTCGGCAACCCGGGCGAGAAGTACGCACGGACACGCCACAACGTCGGTGAGGAAGCGGTCCGGCTGCTCGCCGAGCGGCGCGGGGTGTCGTTGAAAGGAGGGCGCGACAACGCCCTCATGGCGGAGAGCCGCTTTCCCGGCCCAGAGGGTGACGAACGCGTCGTGCTGGCATTCCCGATCACGTTCATGAACGAGTCCGGCCGAGCGGTCGGCGCCCTCGTGCGGCGATTCCGCATCGAAACCCCCGAACGGATCATCGTCGTGCAGGACGAACTCGACCTGCCGCCCGGCGAGCTCAAGATCAAGGCCGGCGGCGGCCTCGCAGGACACAACGGGCTCCGCTCGATCACCCAGCATCTGAGCACGCAGGACTACCTCCGGGTGCGCATCGGCGTCGGAAAGCCCGACCACAAGGACGTCGGTAAGGGCCATGTCCTGTCGAGAGTTCCCCGGCGCGAACGCGAACTGCTCGACATCCGGATCGTCGACGCCGCCGACGCCGTCGAGCTGATCATCGCTGAAGGTGTCGACGCGGCGATGCAGCGCTACAACGGCAAGCAATGATCACGCTCGACCCGGGCTCGAACCCCGGCTCCAACCCCGGCGCGACCCGAAATGGTGCGCTGTCGTTGCGCTCTGCGCAACGCAGACGCGATTTTTCGGGTTGGGGGGTGTGGCGAGCATGACGGGGGTGGTCGAGAAGCTGCTCCCGGCGCCACTCGGGGAGCTGCCGGCGTTGTTGCGCGACGAGCCGGGGTTGACGCGAGCGCTGGGCGATCCGACGGCCCGCCTTGCCGTGGTGGAGGTGGCGCGGCCGATCTCGATCGCTGCGCTGGCGAC
>JBGTCW010000354.1:0-2523 GCA_041748635.1 Ilumatobacteraceae bacterium
TTCATCTTCGGGTTCCACCGACGGGTCTGGTGACCGAAGTGGGCTCCGGCTTCGAGCATTTGACGCATCGTGATGACGGCCATGAGGGTTCTCCTTGTGCGGTTGATCCCGCCGGTCGGCGCCCTCGACGAGAACGACCGCGTGTGACCGGTGAGACAGTGAGACGTCGCTGCGAACAGCGGCCGATCCAGGTGAATCGGCCCCTGCGATGCTATCGGGCCCGCTCGCCGACCCGACACGCCTCCAGCGATGAGCGAAACCAGCAAATCCGGCGGTCTGGCTCATCGCAACCCGATAATCCGCCGTAACGATGAGCGAAACCAGCGGATACGGGCGCCTTCGCTCATCGCAACCCGATAATCCGCCGCAGCGATGAGCGAACCCGGCGAATCCGGGGGCCTTGGCTCATCGGAACGAGCTGCGGGCCGGGGGTTTGGTGTCTGGGGTCGATGCGAGCGGCAGGCAGGTCGGTCGTGCGGGTGGTGCCGGTCGGGGCGGTGTGGCATCGACGGGGACGAGTCGCGGACGAGCTCGCAGCACCCCGATGTACGGCGCGGGGTCGGCGTAGTCGTCGCCGATGCGCAGCCCGAAGAAGAACCGACCGGAGGCCTGGCCGATGACGGCCCCGGCCAGCACGGCGTCACCGAGTTCCTGCCGGGACGAGTTGAGTTGGCCGTAGGTGTGACGCCACCCGTTCGGGAGCCGGATGACGACGTAGTTGATGCCCGCGACCGATCCGACGAACTCGACCCGACCTGACGCAGCGGCGCTGACGGTGACGTTCCCGTCGACCTCGTAGTCCAGGCCCCGGTTGCCTGCGCACCATGTGCAGGGCGGGGCACGGAAGGCATCGACGACGCGTCCCTCGACCGGTGGTCGCCAGCACGGTGCCGCTTCGACCTCGGCGGCGGACGTCAGCATTGTGGCTGCGACCACAATGGCAGCGAGCGCACGACAGCGGTTCGTTCGAACACAACGTTCGCGTGTGGACATGGACACCCCTTCGATCCTCCGGCGACGCCGAAGTCGGACAACGGGGCGCACGAGCACCGACGAATCACGTCTGGGGTCTGACCCCCGGCGTGATCAGCCGACGCCGGCAGCCGACATGCGCGAGCGCAGGTGCAGCACCGATTTGGTGTGGATCTGGGACACTCGGCTCTCGGTCACACCGAGCACCTGTCCGATTTCCGCGAGGGTCAGGCCCTCGTCGTAGTACAGCGAGAGCACGAGCTTCTCACGGTCGGGAAGCTTCTTGATCTCGGCGCGCATGATCTGGCCGAGCTCGTGATCTTCCACCACCGCGGCCGGAGACCCCGAACCCGGCCCGTCGAAGGCCGCCGGCTCGGCCCCCGCAGCGATGGCCCGGTCGAGCGGACCGACCGTGGTGCTCGCGATCGCCGCCAACCAGCGGGTGAGCTCGTCGGTGGAGATGTGGAGGTGTGCAGCCAGTTCCTCGTCGGTGGGCGCCCGGCCTGCCTTGTGTTCGAGTTCGGAGATCGCCTTCTCGACGCTACGCGCCCGGCTGCGGATCGAGCGAGGCACCCAGTCGAGCTTGCGCAGCCCGTCGTACACCGCGCCGCGGATTCGCGGTACGGCGAACGTCTCGAACTTCACGCCGCGCTCGGGATCGAACCGTTCGATCGCATCGATCAGCCCGAACACCCCCGAGCTGACCAGGTCACCCGGATCGACGCTCGACGGCAGGCCGGCGCCGACACGACCGGCGACGAACTTCACCAGCGGCGAGTAGTGCACGATCAGATGGTCTCGCGCGGCGGCGTTGCGGCGGTTCAACCACCGCGTCCACTGCATCTGGAGGTCGGCGTCTTCTGGAACGATGCTCATGCTCTGGGGTGGGCCTCGCGATAGGCAGCCGACAAGCGCTCGCGGCTGACGTGAGTGTAACGCTGGGTCGTGGCCACGTCGGTGTGGCCCAAGAGTTCCTGGACGGCTCGGAGGTCTGCGCCTCCATCGAGCAGGTGGGTAGCGAAAGTGTGCCGCAACGCGTGCGGATGGGTGGGACTCGGAGACCGCCGATCGACGATCCGTCGCACGTCGCGCGGTGTCAGCGGGCGGCCCCGCTCGTTGCCGAACAGTACGTCGCCCGCCTCGGCGGGCAGGACGTCGTGGCGCACCGCGAGCCACCGACGAAGCGCTGCGACGGCCGGTTCGCTGATCGGAACGCGCCGCTCCTTGGATCCCTTGCCCCATACGTGAGCCGAGGCGGACACGACCGACACCGACGACACCTGCAACCCGCACAGCTCGCCGACACGCAGCCCTGAGCCGTAGAGCAATTCGAGCACAGCGTCGTCGCGTCGGCGACGCCAGTCGGGTTCGGCGTCGTCGGCCGGTGAATCGAGCAGCCCGCTCAGTTCTCGTTGGTCGAGGACTCGTGGGAGCCGCCCGTCGCCGGCGGGCACTGAGACCCCGACGGTCGGATCGGCGTCGACGAAGCCGCTCGCGATCAACCAACGGTAGTAGCGCCGGATCGCCGCCGTCTTGCGGGCGATCGACCGG
>JBGTCW010000355.1:0-7838 GCA_041748635.1 Ilumatobacteraceae bacterium
CATCGACGACCTGATGGCCGGCTCCGAGAGCGCCGTGCTGTGCACCCACCGGCCGGTGCTGCCGGCGGTGTGGGACGCCCTCGGCGTACCCGATGCCGAGCTCGAGCCGGCCGGGTTCATGGTGGTGCACCACCGCAAGGGCCGCGTCGTGGCCACCGAGCTCCACCCCCGCTTCTGAGCGTCGAAAGCGTGCGGTTCATGTGACGGCCGTCCCACGCTCGGCGGACTGTGGGGAACTGGCCCGGACTCGTTCATCCTCCGTTCACCGTCGACCCCGGGTCCGGTCACCTCGGCTCCCTACCTTCGTGCTTGTCACACCCACAGACTTCAGGAGATTCGAAGTGATGCGCACTTCCATGCGCCGGGCGATCGTGCCCGGCATCGCAGCCCTCGTGCTGACACTGTCCGCCTGCGGCGGGGACGAGGGGGGCACCGATCCCGAGGTCGAGGGGGTCAGCGGCTCGGTTGCCGTCGACGGCTCCTCCACCGTCTTCCCGCTGAGCGACGCAGCCGCTGAGCTGCTCCGCGAGGAGAACCCCGACATCAACGTCAACGTGGGCGCGGCCGGCACCGGAGGTGGCTTCGAGGCCTTCTGTGCCGACCAGACCGACATCTCCGACGCCTCCCGCCCGATCGAGGAGGACGAGGTCGCCGTGTGCGAGGAGGCCGGTATCGAGTACACCGAGCTCCGGGTGGCGCTGGACGCCCTCACCCTCGTCGTCCACCCCGACCTCGAGGTCGACTGCCTCACCACCGACCAGGTCATCGAGCTGTGGGAGCCCGGTTCCGAGATCAACAACTGGTCCGACCTCGACCCGAGCTTCCCTGACCAGGAGATCTCGCTCTTCGGCCCCGGCACCGACTCCGGTACCTACGACTACATGGCCAACGACGTGATCGGCGCCGACGAGGAGGCGACCCGCGACGACTTCGAGTCCTCCGAGGACGACAACGTGCTGGTCCAGGGTGTCTCCGGCACCGAGGGTGCCACCGCTTACTTCGGCTACACCTACTACGAGGAGAACGCCGACAGCCTCAAGGCGCTCGCCATCGACGACGGCAACGGCTGCGTCGAGCCCTCCGCCGAGACCGCCTCGGACGGCACCTACACGCCGCTCTCCCGGCCGCTGTTCATCTACCTGAACAACGCCAAGTACACCGACAACGAAGCCGTCGCCGCGTACGCCGACTTCTACATCGAGAACCTGGCTGACATCGCTGAGATCGCGCAGTACATCCCTCTCAACGACGAGCAGTACGGCGAGACCCAGGACGCCCTCGCAGGGATCGGTGGCTGATCCACTCGATGTCCTCGAGTAGCTCCAACGGTGCCGCAGGCTCGCCCTCCGGGGCGGGCCTGCGGTCCGTGTCCCTGGAAGGCAAGTCCCGTCCGGGCGAGGCAGTCATCAAGGGGGTGCTGTTCAGTGCCGCGATGATCTCGGTCGTCACGACTATCGGCATCATCCTGACGCTGATCCAACCGACCCTGGAGTTCTTCGGCGAGGTCGGGATCGTCGAGTTCCTCACCGGGACCCGGTGGTCTCCGGGCGGCTCGAACAGCTCCTTCGGTGTCCTGCCCCTGGTCAAGGCGACCTTCCTGATCACGGCGATCGCGCTGCTGGTCGCGGTGCCCGTCGGACTCGGTGCCGCCATGTACCTCAGCGAGTACGCCTCGCCGCGTGTGCGTCGGATCTTCAAGCCGGTGCTCGAGCTGTTGGCCGGCGTCCCCTCGGTGGTCTACGGGTTCTTCGCGCTCACGGTCGTCACACCGTGGTTGCTGCAGGACCTGCTCAACATCCAGGTCGGCTTCACGAACGCCCTCGCGGCCGGCCTGGTCCTCGGCGTGATGATCGTCCCGACCGTCGCGTCCTTGTCCGAGGACGCGATGTCCGCGGTGCCGCTCGCGCTGCGGCAGGGCTCGTTCGCGATGGGAGCCAACCGGATGCAGACCACCATCCGTGTGGTGTTCCCGGCGGCGCTGTCGGGAATTGCCGCCGCGATCGTGCTCGGACTGTCGCGGGCGGTCGGTGAGACGATGATCGTCGCCCTAGCGTCGGGGTCGCTGCCCAACCTGTCGGTCGACCCGCGCGAAGGGATGCAGGCGATGACCGGCTACATGGCGACGACCGCCGGCGGTGAGAGCCCGGTCGGCTCGCAGGACTACAACACCCTCTTCGCGGTCGGAATGCTGCTCTTCATCATCACGCTCATCATCAACATGATCAGCATCGCCCTCGTCCGCCGCTATCGGCAGGAGTACTGATGGCCAGCATCACCGCCACCGCCCGCGCCTCCGTCCTCGCGACCGGACGCCGCAGCCGTGACAGCAGCCCGGGCTCGATCGCTTTCCTGATCGCTCTGTGGGCGTCGCTCTTCTTCGGCGTCTTCGTGCTCCTCACGCTCATCATCAGCACCGCCCTCGACGGTGCCGCACGCCTGGACGGGCAGCTCCTGACCGAGTACTTCTCCCGGATCAACCCCGAGACGACCGGCTTCCGGGCCGGCATCTTCGGCTCGATGTGGCTCATGCTCGGCACCGCCCTGATGGCCGTTCCGCTCGGGATCGCCTCGGCGCTCTACCTCGAGGAGTTCGCCGACCGGCACCGTTGGTACAACCGGCTGATTGAGCTCAACCTGCAGAACCTCGCCGCAGTGCCGGCCATCGTCTACGGATTACTCGCCGTGGCGGTGATGACGGAGCTGGGGTTCAGGACGACCGGCATCGTGCTCGGTGGCTCCATCGCACTGGCGCTGCTGATCCTGCCGGTCGTCATCATCACGACCCGGGAGGCAGTGCGTGCCGTACCCCGCGAGATCCGGGACGGGTCGCTGGCGCTCGGGGCCACCGTGTGGCAGACGACCTGGAAGCAGACGTTGCCCTCCGCCGTGCCGGGCATCGCGACCGGGACGATCCTGGGGCTATCCCGGGCGATCGGTGAGGCGGCCCCGCTGCTGCTGCTCGGCGTGGCGATCGGCGTCCGGTTCGATCCGACCGGCTTCCTCAGCGTGTTCACCGCGCTGCCGATGCAGATCTACACGACGACCTCCGAGCCGCGGGCCGACTTCCAGACCGCGGCGGCGGCCGCGATCATCGTCCTGCTCATCATGATTCTCGGTATGAACGCACTCGCCATCTTCATCCGTAACAAGTTCCAGAGGACCTGGTGACCATGCCTACCAACCCCCAGACCTTCTCGACACGAGAAGGTGCACCTGTGCACACCGAAGACGAGTCGCAGTCCTCAAACATCGGGAGCCTCGCCGACGTCCACGAGGAGGAGCAAAGGGCGCTGCCGGAATCGCCGCCCGACCCGGTGATCGAGGCCTTCGCCCTGAACGTCTTCTACGGCGACTTCCACGCCGTCCACGACGTGAACCTCTCGTTCGGGAAGAACGAGATCACCGCGCTGATCGGACCGTCGGGCTGCGGCAAGTCGACCGTGCTGCGTTGTCTGAACCGGATGAACGACCTGGTGCCCAGTGCCCGGGTCGAGGGCGACATCACCTATCACGGCCAGAACATCTACGCGAAGGGTGTCGACCCGATCGCGGTGCGTACGCACATCGGCATGGTGTTCCAGAAGCCCAACCCGTTTCCGAAGTCCATCTACGACAACATCGCCTACGGCCCGCGGGTCATTGGCATGGAGGTCGACAACATGGACGACGTGGTCGAGGAGGCGCTGCAGAGCGCGGCCCTGTGGGACGAGGTGAAGGACAAGCTCAAGCAGTCGGCGTACAGCCTCTCGGGCGGTCAGCAGCAGCGGCTGTGCATCGCCCGCACCATCGCGACCCGCCCCGACGTGATCTTGATGGACGAGCCCTGCTCCGCGCTCGACCCGATTGCCACCGCCCGGATCGAGGACCTGATGGCGGGGTTGCGACAGGACTTCACCATCATCATCGTGACCCACAACATGCAGCAGGCTGCTCGCGTGAGCGACATGACCGCCTTCTACTCCGTCGAGGTCAACGAGACCTCCGACACCCGTACCGGCATCCTCGTCGAATACGACCGAACGGAGAAGATCTTCTCGAGTCCCGACGACGAGCGCACCGAGCGCTACGTGACCGGACGGTTCGGGTGACCACGGACGCACGCAAGCAGGAGCTGCGCCGCGAGTTCCACGAGCAGCTCGCCGAGATCCAGACCGGCATCGCGAGGATGTCGGCAGGCGTCACCGAGCTCGTCCCGCGGGCCACCGATGTCCTGCTGTCGATGGACCTCGAGGCGGCCGAGTACATCATTCTCGGCGACGACGACTACGACCAGCGGTCGATCGATCTCGAAGAGCGCTGTTTCAGGGTGATCGCGCTCCAGGCGCCGGTGGCGTCGGACTTGCGAGCGGTCGTGTCGGCGATCAAGATCATCGCCGACGTCGAGCGGTCGGCCGATCTGTGCGTCAACATCTGCAAGGCCGCACGGCGCATCTACGGTCATCAGCTCGACCCGCACCTGCGCGGCGTGATCCAGAAGATGGGCGATCAGGCGCAGGTGCTGTTCAAGGAAGCCACCGAGGCCTATTTGAATCTCGACGGCATGCGGGCCGCTGCGCTCCACGACATGGACGCCTACCTCGACGACCTGCATCGTCAGTTCATCCAGGTCATCTTCGAGAGTCACGCCGCCGGGCACATCGACCTGCAGGTCGCGGTACAACTCGCCGTCGTCGCTCGGTTCTATGAACGCATCGGTGACCACGCCGTCAACGTCGGTGATCGCACGCGCTACATCGTCAACGGCTGGTTGCCGGATCGTCCGTACGCGGAGAGCGACAACGAGCCGCCGGCCGTGGTGACGGTGCCCGAGACTGACAACGGCTGAATCGATGAATCTCGTGGTGGTCGGTGCGGTCGGCCTCGTGGTGGGAGTGCTCGCTGGCGCCGCTGTTGCCCGGGCGATGGCACAGCGCGCTGCTCGCAACGTGGCGGTGGGCGAGGCGGAACGTCGCGTCACCGCCGACAACAACCTGTCGAACTGGTTGCGCGAGTCGGTCGAGCACCTCGAGATCGGTGTGCTCGTGGCGAGCGCCTCCGGCGAGGTGCTGTACCGCAACGCAACGGCCGCCACCTTTCGGGGTACCCACGTCGGCATCCTGCTCGACGATCACATTGCCTCGGCGGTGCAGGCGGCCCGCAGCGGCACGTCCAAGGTGAAGGTCGTCGAACTTCAAGGTCCGCCGAAGCTCTGGCTCGAGGTATCCGCTGATCCCGTCCCGAGCGGTGGGGCCGTGGTCACCATCCGCGACGTCAGCGAGCGTGCGCGAACCGATGCCATGAGAACGGACTTCGTGACCAACATCTCCCACGAGCTGAAGACACCGGTCGGAGCCGTCGCCGTGCTGGCCGAGGCCCTCATCGAAGAGACCGATCCCGAGGTGGTGCACCGGCTGTCGGACCACCTCGTCGACGAGGCGCACCGTGCGGTGAGGACCATCGACGACCTCCTCAAGCTCTCCGAGATCGAGTCGACCCGGCCCGGCGATGCCGTGGTCGACCTGACGGGCGTGGTACACACCGCGATCAGTCGTGGTCGGGTCGTCGACGGCGGCCGCGGCGTCGAGATCACGGCGCTCGACGTTCCCGCAGGGCTCTTCGTGCGTGGCGACGAACGCCAACTGGTGTCGGCCGTGGGCAACCTCGTCGAGAACGCCGTGAAGTACAGCCATGCCGGCGACGTCGTACAGGTGCGCACCCGGGTCGACGACACCGCCGTGGAGGTGATGGTCGCCGATCAGGGCATCGGGATCCCGACCCGCGATCTGGACCGCGTCTTCGAGCGGTTCTATCGGGTCGACAAGGCGCGCAGCCGCGACACGGGCGGAACTGGCCTCGGCCTCGCGATCGTCCGCCACGTCGCCACGAATCACGGCGGCGAGGTCCTCGTGTCGTCGCAGGAGGGTGAAGGATCGACGTTCGTGTTGCGACTCCCGGCGTCGCTCGTCGTCGAAGCGAGCTCGGCAAACGAGACACGCCGCCCGCCAGGAGCGTCATCATGAGTGAGGCAACGATCCTCGTCGTCGAAGACGAGGCGAGCTTCGTCGAAGCGCTGACGATCGGTCTGCGTCGGGAGGGTTTCGAGGTCGTGGTGGCCACCGACGGTGCGCAGGCGCTCGACATCTTCGACGCGACCGATCCCGACCTCGTGCTGCTCGATGTCATGCTGCCCAAGATCAGCGGCATCGACGTGTGTCGACAGCTTCGCAAGCGGACGCAGGTCCCGATCATCATGGTGACCGCAAAAGGCGCCGAGATCGACACCGTCGTCGGTCTCGAAGTCGGCGCCGACGATTACGTCACGAAGCCGTATCGGTTGCGTGAACTGGTGGCTCGTATGCGTGCCGTGCTGCGCCGTGCCGAGTTGAACGGCTCCGGAATCGGCGCTGTGTCATTGGCGCCCGGAATCGTCCAGGTCGGTGACGTCGCGCTCGACCCCGAAGAGCACCGCGTGTCGCTCGACGGGCGCGATCTCACGCTCCCGCTCAAGGAGTTCGAGTTGCTGCACATCCTCTTGGCCAACGCCGGTCGGGTGCTGCCGCGCGAGACCTTGATCGACCGCGTCTGGGGCACTGACTACGTCGGTGACACCAAGACGCTCGATGTGCACGTCAAGCGGCTGCGCAGCAAGATCGAGACCGACCCGGCCCTCCCGTCGCGGATCGTGACGATTCGGGGACTCGGCTACAAGTACGAACGATCCTGAACGCGGGCCGATCCGAACGGTCTCGTAGGATCGGCTCGGTGAATGGGGGCAACGCGCAGCAGCGACCGACCGCCTCGAAGTTCCGTCGGCTCGCGATCACCCACGCCCTGATGATGGGCGGCGACGCAGCCATGGTGGTCGCCTTGGCCGACTCGCTGTTCTTCGACATCGACCTCGATGCCGCGAGGTCGCGGGTGTTGCTGTTCCTGGTGATCGGATTCGCTCCGTTTCTCGTGGTCGCACCACTGATCGGACCCTTGATCGACCGCGTCGCCGGTGGCCGCAGGTTGGTCATCCAGGTCGTCGCCCTCGCTCGCGTGGTGCTGACGTTGCTGATGGCGCAGTACGTCGACGCACTCGCACTGTTCCCGCTGGTGTTCGGTTCGCTCGTCCTGCAGAAGACCTACGCCGTGTCGAAGTCGGCGATCGTGCCGTCGACGGTGCGCTCGGAAGCCGAACTGGTCGAAGCGAACTCCAAGCTTGGCCTGATTGCCGGCATCACCGGAGCGGTCGCCGTGGTACCGGCCGGCATCCTGCTCCAGCTCGTCGGTGCGCCGGCCACCTTGGTGTACGGCGCTCTGCTGTTCATCGGAGCGTTCGTGGCTGCGACGCGACTCTCACCCGATGTGGTCGCGTCCGACGCTGTCGACGACGTCGAGGTGCGCGAACTGCACACTTCCAGTATCCAACTCGGGGCGATCGCGATGACCGTGCTGCGCGGGCTGGTCGGCTTCACGTTCTTCCACCTCGCCTTCTGGTTGCGATCGCAGGACCAGGGCACCCTCTGGTTCGCTGCTGTCGTCGGGATGTCGGCGCTGGCGTCGATGGTCGGCAACGCATTCGCGTCGGTGCTGCGAGCGCGTGTGCGCGAAGAGACGATGCTGACCGTTGCACTGCTGGTGTGTGCGGGCGCCGGGCTCGCAGTCTCCGTGCTGGGCGGGCCGCTGGGCGCCGTGTTACTCGCCGCCGTGTTGAACCTGATGGCGGCGCTGGGCAGGCTCAACTTCGAGAGCATCGTCCAGCGCGATGCGCCCGGGGCCAATCGGGGCCGGGCCTTCGCCGTGTTCGAAACCAGATTCCAGCTCTCGTGGGCAGTCGGTGCGTTCGTTGCGGTGGCGCTGCAGGTTCCGGGGGC
>JBGTCW010000356.1:0-4575 GCA_041748635.1 Ilumatobacteraceae bacterium
GTTCGACGTGACCAACGGTCACGACGCTCGCGACCCGCTGAGCCTGCCGCGCGTCGACGGGTGGGAGGCCGGGTTGGGCACCCATCTCGACGAGCTGCGCGGAATGCGCGTCGCTGTCGTGGGCGACTGGGGTGGTGCGGCGGTGTCGCCGGTCATGTGGGAGCTGCTCGACGAGGCGGCGACGGCGTTGATCGCGGACTGCGGCCTGCGTCGCATCGACGGCGTCGACACCCATGTGCCGCGGATGGGTGGCGCGTGGTCGATCTCGGGGATGATCTCGATCGCTGCACAACTCGGTGACAAGTGGCCCGACTGTGCCGACGACCTGACACCGGAGATGCGTTTCGGGCTCGAGGCAACGGCGGGCAAGTACGACGCCACCTCGAGGGCGCGGATCGAGCGGCGCCGGACCGAGGTCAACGAGGCGATGGCCAACATCTTCGACCCGGCCGACGGCGTCGACTTCGTGATCACCGCGACGAACCCCGACGTCGCGTTCGGAGCCGAGGGACCCCTGCCATCGGTGTTCGGTGGCGTCGAGGCCGGCGCGGCGAACAACGGGCGGCTCACCTTCCCGGCGAATCTGCACGGCAATGCCGCGATCTCGGTGCCGGCCGGTCTGCTCGACGGCCTGCCCATCGGGCTGCAGATCGTCGGCCGACACTTCAGCGAACCCCTCCTGCTCGACCTCGCCCTGACGATGGAGCGCAACCGTCCCTGGGACCTCGTCGCCCCCGGTTGAGCCGAGCCCACGCTCGTGCTGTGAGCGATGCACGCGCAGTCTGCGTGCATCGCTCACAGCACGAGGGGAATAGGTTGCGCAGCATGCAGGTGGCACTGACGGTCAACGATTTCCTCCGACGGGCCGAGCTCGTCTATCCGGATCGGGCGGCGATCGTCGACGAGCCGGAGCAGCCGGCAGAGTCGTGGGGAACGATCGACTACGGCGAGATGGCCGAACGGGCGAGGGCAATGGCGGCCGGGCTCGACGCCCTCGGCATCGGCGTCGGCGAACGCGTCGCGATGATCAGCCACAACTCGGCCCGCTTGCTGACAGCGCTGTTCGGCGTGTCCGGATCCGGACGAGTCCTGGTGCCGATCAACTTCCGCCTCGTGGCCGAGGAGGTCAAATACATCGTCGCCCACTCCGGGGCGCGCCTCCTCCTCGTCGACCCCGAACTCGCCGATGCGATGGCCGATGTCGAGTGCGAGCGCAAACTGATCATCGGCGCCGAGGCCGACGCCGTGCTGATGAAGTTCGGCGTCGAGCCAGAGCCGTGGGACGCCGACGAGGACGCCACGGCCACGATCAACTACACCTCCGGCACCACGGCCCGACCGAAAGGTGTGCAACTCACCCACCGCAACCTGTGGCTGAACGCCAGCATCTTCGGCTGGCACATGGGCGTGAACGATCGCGACGTGTACCTCCACACGCTCCCGCAGTTCCACTGCAACGGGTGGGGCATGCTCTACGCCGTCACCGGGATGGGCGCGACGCACGTCATGATCCGCAAGATCGACGGCGCCGAGATCCTCCGCCGCGTCGAGAGCCACGGCGTGACGCTGATGTGCGGCGCGCCGGCGGTGCTCAACATGGTGCTCGACGCAGCGTCCACGTGGGAAGCCGACACTGGGCGTCCGATCCCCGGGCGAGGTCGGGTACGGATCGTCGTCGCCGGCGCTCCCCCGCCGACCCGCACGATCGAGCGCACCGAGACCGAGCTCGGTTGGGAGTTCGTCCAGATCTACGGGCTCACCGAGACCACGCCGGTGATCACGATGAACCGCAGCCGCGTGGAGTTCGACGACCTGTCGCCAGCCGACCGAGCAGCGAAGTTGAGTCGGGCCGGGGCGCCCGTGGTCGGCTGCACGATGGCGATCAGCAACGACGGCGAGATCCTCACCCGGGGCAACATGGTGATGGCCGGGTATTGGGACCAGCCCGACCAGACCGATGCGGCCATCCGCGACGGCTACTTCCACACCGGCGACGGCGGGCTGATCGACGACGACAACTACGTCACGATCTCCGATCGCAAGAAGGACGTGATCATCACCGGCGGCGAGAACGTCTCGTCGATCGAAGTCGAAGACGCCATCTTCCAGCATCCGGAGATCACCGAGGTGGCGGTGATCGGCATCCCCGACGAGAAGTGGGGCGAATTGGTGACCGCACTGGTCGTGACCGCTCCAGGCAGCACGCTGTCAGAGGCCGACGTGATCGCGTTCACGAAGACCAAGCTCGCCGGCTACAAGTGCCCCAAGCGCATCGAGTTCCGCGACGAGTTGGCCCGCACCGCGACCGGCAAGCTCCAGAAGTTCAAGCTCCGCGAGCCCTTCTGGACCGACGCCACCCGCCAGGTCAACTGACCCAACGCGCCGGCTGCTGTCCCCGGCTGCGATGAGCGAAGCCGGCGAATATGGGCAGTCTCGCTCATCGCACGACCCACGGTCCCGCCTGCGATGAGCGAAGCGAGCGGATGCGGGTGGTCAGGCTCATCGCACGACCCACGGTCCCGCCTGCCATGAGCGAAGCGAGCGGATACGGGTGGTCAGGCTCATCGCAGGACGTGTACCGGAGGGCTATTCCAGCGTGGCGTAGTTGGTGCTGCGGTCGTCCGTGCGAGTACCGACGACCGCCGCGACGCACTCAGCGAGGTCGACCAGGTAGTCCTCGATCACGCCGGTGTTGGTGTTGCTGATCGTCGAGTGCAGGTTGTCGGGCGGACCCTGACGGTCGTGGAACCAGCCGCGGGCGAGGAGCGCGTCGCCGAGCGCGAACATGTCGATCTCCGGCTCGAACGACGGGTCGGACGCCATGGCCACGAGGTGGAACTTCCCGTCGCCGAGCACCTGGATGCCGTCGATCGCTGCGACACCGGCGCGGAAGGCGTCGGCGTTGTGCAACATCTGCGTGGTGAGGTCGAGGTAGCCCTCGACGCCGAGGTGCGACATCACCGCCCAGGCACACGCCATCGGAAGGCCCGACCGTGTGCCCTGCATGTTCGGTGACGCATAGAACCCGCCGAGCCAGCCGTCGAACACGAACGTTTGGTACGCCCTCGACTGCTTGGTCCGGTGCAAGATCACCGACACCCCCTTCGGCGCGTAGCCGAGCTTGTGGATGTCGGCCGAGATCGTCGTCACCCCGTCGACACGGAAGTCCCACGGCTTCACCTGGCGTCCCAGCATTTCGACGAACGGTAGCACGAACCCGCCCATGCACGCATCGACGTGACAGTTCGCTCCGAGCGACGACGCCAGCGCAGCAATGGCCGGGATGTCGTCCTGTACGCCCTGCGGATACTGCGGCGCCGAGCCGACCACCAGCACGGTGTTGTCGTTGCACAGCGCGGCCATCGCCTCGACGTCGGCCGTCCAGTCGGCGCGCACCGGCGCTTTGCGAAGCGTCAGACCGAAGTTGTGCGCCGCCTTGTGGAACGCCGCGTGAGCGGACTCTGCGACCACCATCTCGGGTTCGGTGATGCCGCGCTCGGCGAGCCCCCGCTCGCGAGCGGCGAGCACACCACACAGGATCGACTCGGTGCCGCCACTGGTGAGGAATCCGGCGACGGCGTCGTCGCCGTGCAAGAGTCCCGCTGTCCACCCGACGACCTCGGACTGGATCTGGCCGAGCGACGGGAACGCCTTGGTGTTCAGAGCGTTCTCGTGCAGGTAGAGCCGAGCTGCCTGTTCGGCGACCTCGTGTACCGACGGCCCACCGTCGTAGACCATCCCGAACGTGCGCCCGTCTGCCCACTTGACGTCGTTGATGCGCTTGTCGGTGAGGTCGGCGATGACGTCCTCGACGGGGCGGCGATCGTGGTGCAGAGAGGCCATGAGCGCCAGTGTCGCGCGTCGCTTCGACCGACGTGACGTTTGGTGTCAGACACCAAACGTCACATGGCACAGCACGTCTGCGGATTGTGACCCACTCGGGTGCCAGCATGGCGGCATGGGGAACAGCGGACCGCTCGAGGGCGTCAAGGTCGTGGATCTGTCGGTGATGATCTCGGGGCCGCTCGCCGCGATGATGCTCGCCGACCAGGGCGCCGAGGTGATCAAGGTCGAGTCGCCGGGCCTCGGCGACATCATGCGGTTCCTCGGGTCGAGCAAGGGTGGGATGACCGGCATCTTCGCCAACAACAATCGGGGAAAGCGCTCGATCGTGGTCGACCTCAAGCAAGAGGCGGGCAAGGACCTCGTCCTCGCGCTGATCTCGGAGGCCGACGTGCTCATCCAGAACTTCCGGCCCGGAGCGATGGAGCGTCTCGGGATCGGCTACGGCGAGGTGAGCGCACTGAATCCGGACCTGATCTACACCTCGATCTCGGGATTCGGCCAGCACGGCCCGTACAGCGGGCGACGCGTCTACGACAACGTGATCCAGGCGGCGTCAGGGTTGGCCAGCGTGCAGGGCGACCCGGCGACCGGCGAGCCGGCGTTGTACCGCACCCTCATCTGTGACAAGACCACGGCCTACACGACCGCACAGGCGATCACCGCTGCGCTGTTTGCGCGTGCCACGGGACGTGCGGGCGGTCAACACATCGAGGTCTCGATGCTCGACAC
>JBGTCW010000357.1:0-4326 GCA_041748635.1 Ilumatobacteraceae bacterium
GACCCTGTCGGCGGCGATGCCCCCCAGCCACGCTCCGACGGCGATGCCCACGAGCACGGTGCCGATGATGCCGGTGTAGGTCTCGAGGCTGACGCCGACGTACGGCGCGAGCAGTCGTCCCGCCAGGATCTCCAACACCAGCACGGCACCGGAGGTTCCGACCACGAGAGCCACCGCCAGCCAGTGGGGCAACGGCGAGCGGTGGTCGTTCGGCGGGGCGCCCACAGCTCGGGCGTCAGCCCGTGACCGCGTGGGCCCGGAGGTCGGCGAGGTCGACGTACTCGAGCGTCGACATGTGCGTCGATTCGAGGATCACCGAGCAGGCCCGGCCGGCGTCGAACGCTTCTTTCCAGCGGTCGGCGCACACGCACCACTGATCGCCGGGGGAGAGGCCGGCGAAGCCGTACTGGGGCATGGGGGTCGAGAGGTCGTTGCCCTGCGCGGCCGAGAACTCGAGGAAGTCGGCGCTGACCCGGCAGCAGACCGTGTGCATGCCGGGGTCGTCGCCGCGGTGCTCGCAGCACCCGGTGCGGTAGAAGCCGGTCATCGGGTCGAACGAGCAGGGTTGTAGCTCGGTGCCGAGGACGTTGCGCTGCGGCGCCGACCGTTCACCGCGTTCGGATGACTCAGACACTGACGCCGACCAGTTCGCCGATGGTGTAGGTGACCGCACACGCGACCAGCACGATCGCCACCTGGCGGGCGATCGACTTCGGGATCGAACGCTCGGCGAACCGCCCGATGGATGCGCCGACGAACGCGGCCATCACGACACCGATCACGACCGAGATCGCCGCCGGCGCGAAGCCGCTGGCACCGGTGAACCACGGGATCACCGGCAGCAATGCTCCGAACAGGAAGCACACGAGCGAGATCGCTGCGGCGTTGAACGCCGAGGGCAGGTCGTGGGGATCGACACCGAGTTCCTCGCGTGCGTGCACGCGCAGCGCGATCTCGGGTGACGCCATCACGTCCTCGGCCGCCGCGCGGGCGGTCGCTGGTGCGATGCCGTGGTCCTCGTACATCGCGGCGAGCTCGGCGGTTTCCGCAACGGCGTTGTGGGTGAGCTCGCGACGTTCGACAGCGACCTCGCGCTCGACCATTTCGTTCTGGGCCGACACGCTGATCCACTCGCCAGCGGCCATCGAGATCCCACCGGCGATCGCTCCGGCGAGCCCGGCGAGCCGAACCACCGACGAGTCGACGCCGGAACCGGCGAAACCCAAGATCAGCGAGACGTTCGACACCAGACCGTCGTTGATGCCGAACACGGCGGCGCGAGCGAGACCGCCGGACACGGGACGGTGGCCGCTGTGCAGCTCCGGCTTCGACAGGTCCTCGGGCGAGAGGTCGGGACGACTCATCGAAGCGAACGCTAGCGGTGCCGCTGACGACCTGCGCAGGCGTGTCCCGCCTTGCACCGCCGCCGCGGCTACGTTGAAGCGCAGACCGATCGATCTCGGTCTGGAACCGCATGAGTGCTCACAACGACGTGGCCGACATCATCGAGAGCTTGCGGGAGATCGCCCATGAGCGGCGGCCCACGGACTCGTTGCTCCAGGAATTCCTGGGCGAGTACTTCAGCGATGTCCCGAGCGACGACGCCGACTCGCGGCGACGCAATGCCGCATACGCCGCAGCGGTCGCCCACCTCGAACTCGGTCGGGTGCGATCGATGGGCGAGACGCTCGTCAGCGTGCTGTCGCCCGACCTCGATCGCGACGGGTGGGAGACCGAACGAACGATCCTGATGTCCGTCACCGACGATGTCCCGTTCCTGGTCGACACGGTGCGGATGGTGCTCGATCGGTACGGCCTGGGAATCCACCTGCTCGTGCACCCGATGCTCACGGTGCTTCGCAACGATCGGGACGAACTCACCGATGTCGCAGCGTCGGACGGAACCGTCGAGGCGTGGACGCTGATCGAACTCGATCGGTGTCCGACATCGGAGCGTCAGCGGTTGGAAGCCGACGTGCGCGCTGCGATCGACGACGTGCAGTCGATCGTGCGCGACTTCACCCCGATGCGGCAACGGCTGATCGATGTCGCGGTCGACAACCCACTGGTGCAGTGGCTCGCCGACGCCAACTTCGTGTTCCTCGGATCGGTGATCTACGAGCGTTCGGCCGATGGTCTTCGACCTCGGCCAGGCTCGCAGCTCGGCCAGTACCGCACCGGTCGGCTCGACGCCGATCGGGTCGACCCGCCGATGCAGGACGGCGACTAACCGGTCGTGATCGCCCGCACCGACGCCGTGGCAACCGTGCACCGCAACACGAGGATGACATCGATCGCCGTCAGGACCGCTCATGACGAGGTGCGCTTCGTCGGGCTGCTTGGCAGTGCCGCCTATCGCCAGAGTGTGTTCGCCATCCCCGTGATCGGAGCTCGGGCCGACGAGGTCGTTGCCAGGGTCGGCGCCGCGGTCGAGAGCCACACCGGCAGAGCGGTCCGCAACGTGATCGAGACGTTGCCTCGCGATGTCGTCTTCGAGGTCGGCGTCGACGACCTGACCGACCTCGTCGGTGCGATCGTCGGGCTGCAGGAGCGCCGCATCGTTCGGGTCTTCGATGTCCGTGAGCCGGTCGGGCCGTGGACCACCGTGCTCAGCTACGTTCCGCAATCGAGGTTCACCGCGGCCCTGCCCGAACTCGTCGCCGCCCTCGTGTCAGAGCACTACGGTGGCGAGACCCGCGACCTCGAAACGCTCGTTGGTGCCAGCTCGTTGGCGCGGATCTCGTTGACCGTCCGAGCCGGGCGGCTGGAGGACGCTGCGCAGCTGATCACGTCGATCGACCGGGCGTCTCGGACGTGGGGTGAACGGGCGCGGGAGGCGTTGACCGAGTTGCACGGCGAGGTCGAGGGCAACCGGGTGTGGTCCGTCGTCGGCCCGACCGTGCCGGCCGACTACGAGGCGCGGGTCCGACCCGAAGCCGCCGTTGGGGACCTCGTGAACGTCGAAGCGATGTTGTCGGGTTCGCCCGACATCACCACGTCGTTCGGGCGTTCGATCGACGCGGTCGACAGCGAGTGGCGGTTCCGCGTCTTCCTCCGTGATCGACCGACGACGATCGCCGAGTTGGTGCCAGTGCTCGAACACCTCGGGCTGACCCCGCTCGACGAACAGCCGTCGGAGTTCGTCGGCGAGGGAGCCACGGTGTACCTCGACGACGTCGGGGTTCGCGTGTCGACTCGAACGATCACCGACGAGCAACACGCCGAGCTGCAGCGCACGTTCGTCGATCTCATGACCGGGGCGATCGAACCCGACGGTCTGAACCGACTGGTGCTGTCGGCGGGGCTCGGCCGCCGACAGATCGCCGTGCTGCGGCTGTACAACCGGTATCTGCGTCAGGCCTCGTTCCCGTTCAGCGCGAACTACGTCGAGCAGGCGATCGTCCGACATCCCGACATCGCCCGCGGGCTCGTCGAGCTGTTCGACACCCGCTTCGATCCTCGATGGGCCGGCGAGACCGATCGCTCAGCAGCTGTCGAACGGTGCCGCGCCGAACTGGGCGAGCTGCTCGACGCCGTGCCATCGCTCGACGACGACCGCATCTGTCGGGCCTTCCTCACGCTGATCGACGCGACCGATCGGACCAACGCATTTCGCGGCCGCACCGAGACGTCGATCAAGCTGCGGCCACACGACGTCGGGTTCCTCCCGGAGCCCCGACCCGAGTTCGAGATCTTCGTCTGCTCTCCGTTCGTCGAGGGGGTGCACCTCCGCGGCGGCCGAATTGCGCGTGGTGGCCTGCGTTGGAGCGATCGTCCGGAGGACTTCCGCACTGAGGTGCTCGGGCTGGTCAAGGCGCAGCTGGTCAAGAACGCAGTGATCGTGCCGACGGGAGCGAAGGGCGGGTTCGTGATCAAGGCGTCGACCGCCGACCCGGCCGATCGTGATGCGGTGCGCGCCGAGGGGATCGACCGGTATCGCCGCTTCGTGCGGGGGCTGCTCGACGTGACCGACAACGTCGTCGGCGATCGAATCGAGCATCCGCCCGACGTGGTCCTCTACGACGGCGACGATCCGTACCTCGTGGTCGCCGCCGACAAGGGCACTGCGACGTTCAGCGACATCGCCAACGAGATCGCCGCCGAGTACGACTTCTGGCTCGGCGACGCGTTTGCCTCGGGTGGAAGCCACGGTTACGACCACAAGGCAATGGGGATTACGGCTCGCGGTGCCTGGGAGAGCGTCCGTCGTCACGCGCGGGTGGCCGGCAAGGACGTCGACACCGACGAGTTGACCGTGGTGGGAATCGGTGACATGTCGGGCGACGTGTTCGGCAACGGCATGTTGCTGTCGTCTCGTCTCAAGCT
>JBGTCW010000358.1:0-2750 GCA_041748635.1 Ilumatobacteraceae bacterium
CCTTTGCGGAGCCCGAGCGACAGCAGCACCACGAGCAGAGCGCCGTACTCGTGTCCCTGCGTCCCGGAGAGCAGCGTTCGAGCCTGGTCCGGTGTCAGAGTGCGGCCGTTCGACCTGCCGACCTTGACGCCGTCCACGATCTTGGCGACGTTGCGATTCACGAGCCCGTCGGCCTCTGCGGTGCGGAGCGCACGCCGGAGCACGGAGCGAGCCTGTCTGACGGTATTCGGCGAGAGTCCCTGCTCGCGGAGCTTCTTCATCATCGTGCGCACGTGATGCGGTGCGAGCTGGTCGACGCGGATCCGTCCGAGGATTGGCACGAGGTAGAGCCGACACATTCGCTCGTAGCCGTCGGCGGTCACCTGCGTGACCTCGGCATCGGGGAGCACTTCGGTGAGCCAGTAGTTCAGGAACCGGCCGACCGTGACCTCGGCGGGGAGCGTGGCGCTGATGTCGGTTGCCATGCGGAGGCGCTCGGCGCGTTCCCACGCTTCGTCCTGCGTCTTGCCGACGACCTTGCGGCGCCGGCCGTCGATCGTGAGACGCACTTCGTAGCGCTTCCGCTCGTCGTTGTAGCTGATCGAGCCCGAGCCGTTGGATCGCTTCATCGTCGCCTCCTTGGGGACCAACCGGGGACCAACGACGACTTTACAACCCTTGACACGGTTGTACTGTCATTGTCATAATCATGGCCGTGAGCAGGCCTTTTCCCGACAGTCATTTACCTCGGTTGACACCCGGTAAGTCTCTGGGGGACAAGAGGTCGGGAGTTCGAATCTCCCCAGCCCGACGAATGCGCCTTGCCACAGGGTCTTGTGCCACTGGTCTCGTTCACTTACGCTCCCTCTGTCCTTCTCGGTGACTAAAGGGGTGGAGATGTCGAGCGCGGTACGCCACGGTCGTGGACTGATTCAGTCGATGGCTGTTGCTGCGTTGGTGATTGGCGCTGTGGTGGCGGTGAACACGGTGGGGGATTCGGCGACGTCCGCAGCTACTTCGGAGTCGTTTGTTCCTTTGACTCCTGCTCGCGTGTTGGACACGCGTGGTGGTGTGAAGGTTGGCAACGCGCAGGGCACGGGTGTGCCGTATGTGTTGAGCGTGTTGGGTCAAGGTGGTGTCCCGGCGTCTGGGGTGGGGGCGGTGGCGTTGAACGTGACGGTGACCCAGACGGAGAGTCCGACGATTGGTGGCGGCTTCGTGACGGTGTATCCGTGTGGTGCGCGCCCGGATTCGTCGAACCTCAACTTCGTTGGCGGGCAGACCATCCCGAACTCGGTCATCGCGCCGGTCTCCGCGAGCGGTGACGTCTGTTTCTACGTGTACGGCATCGCACACCTCCTCGCTGACGTCTCCGGCTACTTCCCGGGGGCAGCAACGACACCGCCACCAGGCGGCCCGGATTCGCCGACGAGCTTCCAGGCTGTGTACGCGGTGCCGGCTGACCGAACGCCCGTCGACGGTCGGGCTGCAGCGCTTGCCCATGAAGTGTCGGTTGTCCAGGATTGGTATGACACGCAGACTGGTGGTCGACATCCGATCTTTGAAACGAATGGGGCCCAGGTCGCGGTCATGACGGTGAATCTGCCGCAGTCCTTCTCCGCAATCCGAAACGATCCGAACGCGGATTCGGTGATCGAACAAGCCATTCGATCGGTAGATCCCGTGAGACTGGCGAACGTCAAGCTTGTGGTGGTGCTCGAGGGGGAGAACGGGACGTACTGTGGCCGCTCCGGCCAGATCGTGTTGATTCCGGTCGACAACTGCTCGATTTTTCCATCTCAAGGATCCACGTGGCCCTACGGAATGTCGTACCTCCTGGCCCACGAGGTTGCCCATGCATTGGGGGCTGTTCCGTCCTGCGCTCCCCACGCATCGAGTGGGCACGTGAACGATGATCCTCGAGACCTGCTCTATGAGGGTCCGCAGCAACGCGATTGGGCCAACATCACCTTGGACCCAGGAAACGATGACTACTTTCGACATTCGAACGAGTCATGTCGCGATATCGACGACAGTGTCTTGCTCGGATTCGATTGACGTGGTTCCCCGCGCAACACCGAGCTGATTCAGCGACGGAAATCGGCGAGAACGTCGGCGAGCCACTCGATCGATGCCTGGGTGATCGGATCCACCACGAGCTGGACGTGCGCTGCGCCGGCATCTCTGAACGCCCTCAGCTGATCGGCGAGTTCGCTCGGTGAGCCTCGCAACGGCGCAACGGTGTTGAAGTCGTCGTAGTCACCCATTTGGCGGCCCACGCCGCCGTCGAGCTGCACCAGCACCGCCGCGGTTGCCTCGACTTCCCCGCGCCGACCCGCTGCGTCGAGCAGCTCGTCGACTCGTTCCTTCTCCCGGCGGAAGCCTTCGACGGTGTTGCCGTACTGACTCCACCACATGTTCCAGGCATCGACGTGGGGGAGTGTGATGTCCAACATCCGAGCTCCGATCGAGCCGACCATCAAGGGCGGTCCCGTCTCGCTCGCACGGGGCGACAACACGCAGCGATCCGCGTCGTAGAACTCGCCGTGGAAGTCGATCGCTCCTTCTCGCAAAAGGGTGCGGATGATCGTGAACGCCTCGGCGAAGCGGCTGACCCGATGGTCGAATGCGAACCCGTACGCGTCGTACTCGCGGCGATTCCATCCGGCGCCGAGCCCGAGCACGAGCCGTCCGCCGGAGATCGCATCGACCGTCGTCGCCTGCTTGGCGAGCATCGTCGGCGCGTGGAAGCTGGTCGACGCCACGAGCGG